>NZ_JBGCTX010000076.1:0-10823 GCF_041102755.1 Francisella sp. 19X1-34 | reverse complement strand
TAAAAAAATCATATATTACTTTTCAGTATATTTTAAACAATTTTAAAATTAATATCAGATTTCAACAGTCCCTTAATTTACAATGCTTTTAATTCCGAACTGAGGTTATTATAGGGCATCTTTTATTTTTTTTAAAATATTCTGTATAACCAGAAATTGATTTTAAAAACTTTATAAAATCATTAAAATGCATTTGTTTTATTTGCTTAAATTTAGGAGCTTTTAATATAGGTAGATTAAAGTTAATATTTTTATAAATATCGGTATAGTATCCTGGGCCTTTAAGAAAATATGAACTTATAGTGTTTAAAAAGTCTTCATAAATAACTTCTGTTTTACCATTAATTTGAATTTCTCGATGATATGTCCAAATAGCTACAACGCCATTTTGTTTGAGTATACGTAAGCACTCTTTTCTAAATTTTGGGATATCAAACCAGTGAGCTGCTTGAGAGGCGGTTATTAAATCAACACTCTCATCATCAAACATACTATTGGATTCATCAGTTTCAAAATATTTAATATTTGGATGAGTAAAAGCTCTAGAAAGTTGATTTTTACTAATATCAGTAGCATGAATATTATCTATAAATTTTGCTAACTTGATAGCTGTTTGACCATTGCCCGTACCACAATCCCAAGCTTTTCTGTTAGATGGGATATATCTTTTTAGATAATCAATAATTTCAGTAGGCGTAGATGGACTAGCTTTTTGGTAATACTCTGAATTGAATGTTGGTTTAGTATTATTAAGCATAATGCTTCCTTATAAAATCTAAAAAGTTACTTTGGTAATCATCTCGTTTGGAAGAGCAGAAATACTAGCAAGCATTCTGCTATCAACATTTAGTTCCATAGTTGTAGCATATTTTGATTCATTAGCTGCTAGATATAAAGCAACATCTATTTTAGAGGATATCCTGAAAAGTAGCTTTAATTGCTACTAGTTACCTATTATTAATACATTTTTATTTTGGTATATTAATGATTTAGCAGTTTAGATTAAGAATAAAGTTTTTAGGGAAAAATATAAGATTAAAGAGCACCACGAGCTGCTTTTTTACGATCAGATTCTGTTAGGTGTTTCTTTCTTAATCTAATAGATTCTGGTGTAATTTCAACTAGCTCATCATCTTCGATAAATTCAAGAGCATACTCAAGAGTAAGTTTGATTGGAGTAACTAGTGTAAGAGCATCATCTTTACCAGATGCACGAACGTTAGTCAGCTGTTTACCTTTACAAGGGTTAACTGCTAAGTCGTTATCTCTACTATGAATACCAATAATCATTCCTTCATAAACATCAGTGCCATGAGAAATAAACATTTTACCTCTCTCTTGAAGATTCCAAAGAGCAAAAGCTACAGCTTTACCCGCTAGCATAGAAACTAGAGTACCATTCTGACGAGTCTCAAGAGTTTGCTTTTTCATAGGCCCATAATGATCAAATACTTTATTTAAAATTCCAGATCCAGATGTGATAGTTAAAAACTCTGTATAAAAACCAATCAAACCACGAGATGGAATTATAAACTCAAGTTTTACACGGCCTTTTCCATCTGGTTCCATATTTTTAAGCTCACCTTGACGTAAGCCCATTCTTTCCATTACAGTACCTTGATGTTCTTCTTCGATATCTATAATTGCTTGCTCATATGGTTCATGTTTTTCACCATCAACATCCTTGAAAATTACATGCGGACGAGAAACTGCTATTTCATAACCTTCACGACGCATATTTTCTAGTAAGATTGAAAGGTGAAGCTCACCACGACCAGAGACTTTAAACTTATCAGGATCATCAAGCTGCTCAACTCTTAATGCTACGTTTGTAAGTAGCTCTTTATCTAAACGATCCTTGATCTGACGAGAAGTTACATATTTACCTTCTTTACCAGCAAATGGAGAATTGTTAACTTGGAAAGTCATGCTAATAGTTGGCTCATCTACAGAAAGCTCAGGTAGTGCTTCTACTTTATCAGGGCTACATAGTGTATCTGATATATTTAAGCCTTCCATACCCGTTACACAAACAATATCACCAGCCTGTGCTTCAGGTACTTCAACTCTTTCTAGTCCCATATAGCCTAATATTTGCAAGATTCTGCCATTACGAGTTTTACCATCTTTACCAATAATAGTTACAGGAGTATTTGTTTTAACTTTACCTCTTTGGATACGGCCAATTCCAATAGTTCCTGTGAAGTTTGAATAATCTAGTGAAGATATCTGCATTTGAAATGGTCCATCTTCGTCTACATCAGGATGCTCAACATTCTCAACAATTGCTTTGAAAAGATCAGTCATATCTTCTTTTTGTTCACCTAACTCATTTGTAGCCCAACCATTGATAGCAGAAGCATAAATAATAGGAAAATCTAGTTGCTCATCTGTAGCACCTAATCTATCAAAAAGATCAAACACTTGATCTACAACCCAGTCAGGGCGCGCACCATCTCTATCAATCTTATTAATAACAACGATTGGTTTTAAACCCTTTGCAAAAGCTTTTTCTGTTACAAATCTTGTTTGAGGCATAGGGCCATCAACAGCATCAACTAATAGTAATACTGAGTCAACCATAGATAGTACACGCTCAACTTCACCACCGAAGTCAGCATGGCCTGGAGTATCTACGATATTAATTCTATAGTCATTCCATTTTAGAGCGGTATTCTTTGCAAGGATTGTGATCCCTCTTTCTTTTTCTATGTCATTAGAATCCATAACTCTTTCAACTTCTGGGCCACGAGTATTTAGAGTACCAGATTGTTGTAGTAACTTATCAACCAAAGTAGTTTTACCATGGTCAACGTGTGCGATAATCGCAATATTTCTTAAATTCTCAATCATTAAATTTTACCTATTTTTATAAAATCACAACAATTATAGACTAATAATGATCAAAAGTACCTAAAAAAACTTAGCTGATTATAAGTAGCTTTAAAAAATGCATTTTAGTTTTACTGAAATTTATAGAATATTCTAGAATACTATTTTATGAAATTTAATAAGCTTACTAAGTATACAGAACTAGCTTAAGCTTTTTCTTTCTTTAAAAAAGATATTGTAGCTTTTTCTTTTTTAGCTATACTTTAAAGTCTTAAATAATAAAATATTTTAGTCGATGCATTACTATCTACCTTTATTCTTATTTTGTATTTCAACTATAGTTACACCTGGCCCGAATAATTTGATGTTATTAATTTCATCAATTAAATTTGGTGTTAGAAGGACACTTCCACATTATATAGGAATATGTTTAGGATTCCCTTTTATGGTGTTAGTCGTAGGACTTGGTTTGGATGCTATTTTTGTGAGCTATCCAAAGCTGCACTTAATTATAAAAATTGTAGGTGCTATATATATGGTTTGGCTAGCAATTAAAATAATATTATCCTCAAGCTATCATAGTGACGCTAAAAATAGTAAGCCACTAAGTTTTAAGCAGGCGATTTTATTTCAATGGATAAATCCTAAGGCTTGGGTAATGGCAATTGGGGTCATATCTACTTATACAATTATTAGTGAAAATATGACTTTGTTTATCCAGGTAATTATGATATCAGCTATTGTTATGATTGTTTCATTTTGCTGCACGGCTTTTTGGTTATTTGGCGGTAATTTTGTAAAAAGAATCTTAAGTGATGAAAAACATCTAAAAATATTTAATTTAGTGTTAGGGGTATTACTTATCTTATCTATTATAATGATGATTTTTGAATAATAGTTATTATTCTTACTTTGTCTTTTTCTGAAACTTCATAGAAATAAACATACCTGCCAATACTCCTAATACAATTATACTAATCATAATTGTTGCTAGGGCATTTATCTCAGGAGTAGGACCATTTTTAACAGTTGAATAAATATACATAGGTAGAGTAGGATTATCACTTCCTGCAACAAATTCTGTAACAACTAGATCGTCTATTGATAAAGTAAATGTCAATAACATTGATGTTATAATAGCTGGAAGTAGCTGGGGTAATGTAATTGAGAAAAATGTCTTTATTGGGCCTGCACCTAAGTCTAAAGCCGCTTCCTCTAGAGAGATATCTACACTAGCTATCCTAGATTGCATTACTATTGTTACATAAGCTGTACACATTGTTACATGAGCTATAACAACTGTAGTTGTGCCACGTTCATGAGGCCAACCAATTAGGTGTTGCAATGTTGAAAACATCAATAATAAAGCAACACCAAGAATAATATCAGGAAGTACTAGAGGAGTAGCCACAAGACCATATAAGAATGTTCTAGATCTAAAGAACTTAAACCTAGTCATAGCATAGGCAACTATTGTGCCTAGTATAGTTGATATAATTGACGTTATAACAGCAATTTTTAAACTAGTAAATGTAGCATTAATAATGTCCTCATCATGGATAACCTCATGATACCAGTTAAAGGTAAAACCGCCCCATAGATTAATTATTTGAGAATTACTAAATGAGAAAATAACTAATATAATAAGAGGTATATATAGAAATATTAAACCCAAAATAAGCATAATATTACTAAATGTAAATTTTTTCATTGCTTATTCTCCTCTATACAAAAGTTCTTTTTGTTTGGATACGTTGCATCCATAAGATAGGCAATACTAAAACAACTATCAACACTACTGATATTGCTGCAGCCATACCCCAGTTATTAGACGTGAAAAACTCTTCCCAGATAACATTACCAATCATTAGAGATCCCATACCACCCATAATTTGAGGTACAACTACTTCACCAATCGCAGGGATAAATATCAATAAGCTTCCAGCAATTAGCCCAGGCATAGATAATGGTAATGTAATTTTAAAGAAGGAGTTGATAGGCTTAGAACCTAAATCCTCAGCAGCGTCATACAAGCTTGGATCAATTTTTATCAAAGTACTATATAGAGGTAATACTAAAAATGGTAAATAGCAATATACCATACCTAAGTACATTGAAAAATCATTATAAAGCAAAGCCATACTAGGTAAACCTAGACTCATTAAGAATTCATTGAAAGTATGGTTACCAAGTAAAGTTACCCACGCATAAGTTCTAAGTAAGAAAGAAGTCCAGTATGGTATAACGATTAGTACCAAAAAGAAAAGCTGAGTATTCTTTTTTGCTCTTGAGAGAGCTAGTGCCATAGGATAGCCAATTAGGATACATAATGCTGTTGTTATCAAAGCAACTTTGAATGATTTAAGTAAAGATATAAATACTAAATTATAATGGGCAAGCTCAATATAGTTACTTAAATACAATGTGAAATGTAAAGTTGCATGTTTATATGCTAATAACGGCGTTACTGGAGGAGTACCATCTGCAGGTAAAGTAAAACTTATTCCAACTACGAACAAGAATGGTACTAGTAAAAATATTACAAACCATACAAAAGGTATTAGATAGACTAGTGTATGTCTAAAGCTTTTTTCTAAGTTTTGCATTATGAGTACAACACCATGATATTTTGTGATTCCCAAGTAAGGTATACTTCATCATCCCAAGAAGGATGGTCAGCATTTCTTTCTATATTAAAGTCTGTAGATTTTACTATATAGCCATTTGTAGTTCTCACATGATAAGTGGATAAACCACCCATATAAGCGATATCTTCAACTATACCTTTAATGCAGTTGACAGGGTTTTGAGGATCATAGTCATCAGGTTTTTCTTTACTTATAACTATCTTTTCAGGTCTTAAGCCAATCCATATTTCTTGATCTTCAATAGCTTCTATGTTTCTACGTAATACAAAAGAAGTACCAGCTTGTTCTGAAGTTATAACACTGCGTGTTCTACTTACCTCTTCAACACGTCCTTCAAATATAGTACTTTTACCGATAAAGTTAGCAACAAACTTACTTTTAGGGAATTCATATATTTCAGAAGGAGTACTGACTTGTTCTAGCCAGCCATCGGACATTATACCTATACGAGTAGACATAGTCATAGCTTCTTCTTGATCATGAGTTACCATTATAAATGTACTTCCTGTTTGTTCTTGGATATCTACAAGCTCAAACTGCATTTGATCACGAAGGTTCTTGTCCAATGCGGATAATGGTTCATCAAGTAAAATCAATTTAGGTCTTTTCGCTAGACATCTTGCTAGTGCAACACGCTGGCGTTGACCACCGGATAGTTGATGAGGCTTTCTTTTTGATAAATGCTCCATTTTTATAATTTTAAGAGCTCTATCAGTAGCCTTCTCAATATCTTCTTTGTTTAGGGATTTTTCTTGTTTGAGACCAAACATGATGTTTTGCTTTATATTCATATGAGGGAATAATGCATATGATTGAAACATCATATTTACAGGTCTTTTGTATGGAGGTGTATTTGACATATCTACACCGTCGATAATAATTTTGCCATCCGTTGGTTTTTCAAAACCTGCTAACATTCTTAGAAGAGTACTTTTCCCGCTACCTGAACCTCCAAGTAGCGAAAAAAACTCCTTTGGATAGACCTCCAGGTTGACTGAGTCAACAGCTAGATGCCCATCATCGAATTGTTTTGATAGGTTTTTTATAGAAACCAAAGGTTTTTTTGAAGATCTTTGCATCTTTAGGTTCTATAGTTTTATAAGAATGTTATATGATAAGCAATTTTTTAATAGAAAAAAAGAAATTTTTATAGTTAATTATTCTTGCTGGGATCGCTTGTCTCAAAATTTAATTTCTGGATATATGAATATAAGCATAAATAAGATTGTTGCTAAAACGGTTAGTTTCAATAAACACAGTTATGCTATAGCATTATATAAAATGGTGATGGAGTAAAACTAAAATTACAAAGTATAAACTATTAAGGAAGTAATTATGAAAGATAATCATTATGTAACACCTGAGCAGGTAATAAAAGATGAAGAAGACGGTGCAGTTATAAATGGTGTGTTTATACGCAAAGGTACTATGGCAGCAGCTATTAAAAATGCTCATATTTTAGATGACCCAGAAGCAGGTGAGTATGATAAAAAGAAAGCTTTAGAGTATTTAAAAGATATAATTCCTAAACTGAATAAATCTTGTGGTATGGATAAGGTACTTTCTTGGAAAAATAAAGATCTTAATAATCTCTAAATATTACAAACTTGTTTATACTCCTTGCTTTATTTTATCCTAAAGAAAGTCATTTAGACAATGTGTTAAATAAAAAGGTATAATAATACTTATTGATACATTATCTGTGAATAATTATGAGTAAATTATCTTCAGCATTTACTAGCGTTAATCAAGAATTTTCAAATCATAAATTAAAACCAGAAATATCTAACTTACCAGATTGGTTTGATGGGCAAGTATTGCGAGTTGGTCCTGCTAAATTTGAATATGGCAACATAAAATTAAATCACTGGTTTGATGGCTTAGCTATGTTATATAGCTTTAGTAGTAATTCAAAAGATATTTGCTTTTCAAATAAGTACTTAGAATCAGAACAGTATTTTGCTGCAAAAAAAGGCAGGATGAAATATGATGAGTTTGGCACTATGGTTCCTTCAAAGCTTAGTAAAGTAGCTGCAATAATAAAGACAATTTTAGGCTTACAAACAGAAAAGCCAAGTTTTAATGTAAATATTCTTAATATAAAAAATAAGCTATTGGCTACTAGTGAAGTTACTACAATGCTTGAGTTTGATAGAAAAAATCTTCAGACGCTAGAAGAGTTTAAATTTGTTGATGGACTTAAAGGACAATTTAGTTGTGCTCACCCTCAATTTGATCCAATTACAAAAGAGCAGCTTAATTTTGCTGTAGATATTTCTAAAGATTGTAAATATAGTCTTTATAAAATCTCAAAAAATAGTTGTGATAGAGAAGTATTATACCAATTCTCTAATCAACAGTTTATTTATAATCATACTTTATTTTTAACTGAAAACTATGTGGTACTATATTTAGGTCCACTAAGAGCTAATCCAATAGACTTTCTATCTAAACCAATTTCAGAGGTTATAGCTTATGATATTAATGCAAAATGTCAGTTATTAATAGTAAATAGAAATACACATAAGACAGAGCTTATCGATGCGCCTAGATTTGTAATGTTACATAGTGCAAATGCTTTTGAAAAAAATCAAAAAATTCACCTAGATTTTATAGAGTATACAGATGATCTAGAACCCTATAAGAGATTCTACTTTGAAAATATAAATAATGATGATTGTAAGCTTCAGATGCAAATTAGTAGGGTAGTTATAGATCTTGAAAATAATTTAGCCGATAAAGTAATAATTGCAGACAAAAATGCTGAGTTTGCGAGGATTAACGAAAATTACTTGACTAAAGATTATCAGTTTATGTACTTGGCAAATCGTAAAGATCATGCTGAGTTTTTTAATAGTATAATTAAATTGGATTTGCATAATGATAGGGTTTCTGAGTATGATTTTGGTGATGATTATGTTTCAGAGCCTATTTTTATTGCAAGCCCAGAAGCAAAGAGCGAAGATGATGGTTTGATTTTTGTAAATGTGATCGATAGTAGTAAAAAGCTAAGTTATATTGTCTATTTAAATGCTGCTGATTTAAGTTTAGTATATAAAGCATATTTACCAATTCAGATTCCACCAGCATTACATGGGATCTATCTAAAATAGAAAATTTATGAAAAATATAATATTTGATTTTGATTCTACTTTGATAAAAAAAGAATCATTGGAGCTTATTTTAGAGCCTTTATTAAAAGACTCTCCAGATAAGCTATTAGAAATTGAAAGAATAACAAATTTAGGTATGCAAGGGGATCTTGATTTTAGAGAGTCTTTAGAGGGAAGGTTAGCTATAGCAAGCCCAACTAAACAAAGTATAAAAGATTTTGCTGATAAGTGGTGCCCAAGTTTATTAACTCAAGGAGTATTGGAGTTAGTAACTAGCTTAAAAAGTAAAGATTATAATGTCTGGATATTTAGTGGTGGATTGACAGAGAGCATAGAGCCCTTTGCTGATTATCTAGGGATTGCTCGACGAAATATCTTCGCGGTTGAGATTAACTGGGACAAAAATGGAGGTTTTATATCCCTTGATAACTCTAATGGTGCTTGTGATTCTAAACTAAAGGCATTTGAGAAAGCTAAAGATTTAATTAATGGCGAAGTTATCGTAGTAGGAGATGGTTATACTGATTATCAATTATATGAGGCTGGCTTTGCTAATAAGTTTATCGCTTATGTAGAACATGTTCAAAGACAAAAAGTTATGGAAGTTGCTAAATATTATTCTAATAATATACATCAGCTTAAATCTTTATTATAACTTTGTATTTATTATTTCCTTATTGTTTGTGCATTTATGCACGCCAGTGTTTATGATTGCCAATTTATTAATTTTAGTGCTGGATTTATTATATTCACAACAACACAGTGAATAAGGAGAGATAATGAATAAAGTGGAGAAGAGTGTTAAGCAAACATCTATGGGTAAGGTTATTAAAGATATTAACTTAACTGAAATAAATAAAGAATCTGTAAGTAAAATAATTCAAGCAGTTTCTGAAAACGGTATTGTTAATATCAAAGGTAAGAAGCTTACCCCGGCTGACCTTAATAATATGACAAATAAGTTTGGCAAGACTATAACTTTATCAGAAGGTTTAGCATTTAATAATCAGGTTCAAGATTTTAAAACAGTAGTAAAAATCTCAAACATTGATAAAAATGTTAATCTGATTAAAAATCATAAAGGTGCTGAATACTGGCATCAAGATGGTGATTTTAGACCTGGCAAGGGGATATATGTATGGAACTTTTTACATGCTCATACTGTACCAAGTGTCGGTGGGGAAACAGGATTTTTGGATGGACAAAGAATTTTAAAAGTAATTCCACAATGGTTAAAAGAGTTCTTTGACACTAATAGATTAAAAATAACTCCAAAAAATATACCTGACTTTGATGATGAAACTGCCAATAAAATTGATGAAGTGATTCATAATTGTATACAAACTCATCCTATCACAGGTACACCTAGTTTGTATCTGGGAAGTATCAAAGTTGTAGAGATAGATGGTTTATCTAACTCATTATGGCAGGAAATTAGAGAGTATCTTATGAATCGTTTTGATAGTCCTGAAAATAGATATATTCATAATTGGGAGCCAGGCGATACATTGATTTGGGATAATACTTTGGTATATCATCGTTCTATGGGAGGCTATGGAGATGAGCCACGATTGCTTTATCGTACACAGGCAAAAATGTTTCAATGATAGTTTGGATATTAGGTAAACAATTATAAAAATAAATATGGAAAGACTATATGAGTGTTTTTAAGAAAAGTTTTCTTTGGGCTATAACAGAAGTGTTTTTTATCTTGAGTATCTTTGTAGCCGTACTTTTTGGAATATATGGCTCAGATATTCAGTATAATAATCATTTATCGGCTACTGAATTATCTATAATTTCAGGAACTTTCTTTATAGTGTTTTCATTATCACAGCTTTTTGCTGGAATCCTTATTAATAAAACTTCTCCTCGATTGTTTTTAGGAGGATCTGCGATAGTTTCTGCTTTAGGATGTATTATTTTTGCTAATACATCAGTTTTTGAGGTTTTATTATTATCTAGAGTGTTATTAGGTTTAGGTTTGGGGTGTGCATTTCTAAGTGTCATTTATACGATCCAGTCAAATTTTCCAGAAGGAAGGTTTGTGCTTTTCATATCTATTAGTCAATGTGTAGCAAATATTTTAGTAGGGACAATGGGAATGGTTTCAGGTAATTTTCTATCTAGGCATTCTTATAATTCTAGCTTTATTATATTAACCTCAGTTCGATAATTACTTCATGTCTAAATATTTATAATTATTGATTTTAATTGGAGAAATAATAAA
>NZ_JBGCTX010000075.1:0-11163 GCF_041102755.1 Francisella sp. 19X1-34 | reverse complement strand
ATAGTCATTTTTTAGACAAGAAATGTAGATTTTCAAAATTTACTCCAATTATTGCTTAGATTGCAACACTCCCTTTATAGGTGGACACTTACAACACTATTTCGGTTGGAAATCATGTTTTTACTTTTTTAGTATCTATGGTATTTTTGTACTACTTCTGATTATCTTTATTTATCGTGAAACAGCAAAACAAACACACAAAATGTCTTTAGGAAAAGTGTTCTCCAACTACTATGAAATGGCAACTCATAACCACTTTGTTCTTGGTACACTTTGTATTGGACTACTTTACTCATTCCTTGTGATCTTTAGTACAGTAGGAGTATTTGTCATAGAAGATACTTTACATTACTCAGCAATTACTTTTGGTAATATCGCTCTATTAATGGGATTTGCTTGGTTCTTAGGGAATATGGCCAACAGATTCTTATTACATTTAAGTGAAGAGTTTAACAGAATGAAACTAAGCTTAGCTGTAAGTATATCTGCATTATCTTGCCTAATATTAATGATTATTAGCATCTTCTTCCCAACTAGCATTGTAGCATTGGCTGTATTTATGTTTATTGCATTCTTCTTCGCAGGAATCGTTTTCCCTAACTTCTTTGCATTATGTATTGGTCTATTTAGCCATATAGCTGGTAGTGCAAATGCATTAATGGGTGCATTCTTCATATTCCTAACTAGTATATTAGTGTTTATTTTTGGTCTAGTACATATTCATACAATCCTAGCTTTAGCTTCGATTATATTTATACTATCTTTAGTAAGTCTTGCTTTAATTAAGCTATTCTTTGCTCTAGAGTTAAAAAAATAATGCTTATCTCATAAAGAATATTCTAAATATCTTACCCCTTAATAATCTACAAAGCTTAAAAGTAATATTTTCTCATAATATGTAATAAATTTTCTTCCATTATTTCTAAAAACTGACAAAGCCATCATATATGTACTTTTCTAAAAGAAATGAGACTTCATAGAGGCTAAACTCTCATATATCAACACACCCAATATATCAAAATCATCAACTCTTTGATTCTAGCTTCATAAGCTCTGATAAAACATTTCTATTTATAATTGCTTGATTAATATAATCTTTATCTTTACCATTTTTAATCCAAGTTTGCTTCGATGCTCTAAGAGATTTAATATCATGGGTTTTAAACATATCTATTTTTAGTTTAGCAACTCTCTTACTCTCACCAAGCATGATTAATGTTTCAGCAGCAGTAATTGCTGATTCAAATGTTTATTAATTATAGGTTTAAAGAGAAATAAGAATTTAAATTGTTTTTATATATCTATATGCAAAAATATAAGCAATCAAACCTAAGATCATACTTCCTAAACTTTGACTTATCAAAATACCTTCAGCACCATAAAGGCTTGCTCCAACATATACAAATGGTATAGTGAAAATAGTCGCCTTCAAAAGATTAATTATAAAAGAGTAAAATGACTTACCTAAATTATTAAATGTTGCATTGGCTATAAAACCTGCTCCAACAAAAATATAACTTATAGCCACGAAGTGTGTAAATAAATACATAAGTCTAGCAGCATCTCCGGTTAAACTAAATAAAGAAACCAGATAACTATTTAAACATATAAGTACTATAGATACTAAAACTACAACAACACAAATAAACAAAAATGATTGTACTAATGTTTCTTTAACTCTTTGAATATTCTTTGCTCCTAGATTTTGACCTATAATTGATCCTATAGCTCCTGATACTGCAAAAACTATAGCAAAAGCAACAGGTGACAATCTACCTATTACAGACATTCCTGCAACTGCAGAATCTCCAAACTTTGACATTTCTGAGATAGTATAAGCAGTTCCTATAGGAGTAGTAATATTTGTTAATATCGCAGGTAGTGCTATTTTTGTTATAGGTGATAAAGATTTTTTAAAACTATTAAAATTAAAAGTTAGAGATACCTTATATTTAATTAATAAAGTAAAAAATGCTACTAATAATATCGTAGTTCGAGCAAATACAGATGCTATAGCAGCACCCTTAACATTCATAGAAAATGAAAATATAAAAATAGGATCTAATACCGCATTTACTAGACCTCCTAGTAAAGTAGAGCACATAGAAAACTTAGCATCGCCAAATGCCCTCAGTGCGAAACTAGAAGCCATTCCAAGAGCTAATATTGGGAAAGAAGGTATTAGAATTTGTAAATACTGAGTTGCAAATTCTAAGGTTTTTCCTTTTGCTCCTATAAGCATCAACAAGTTTGGTATGTTGAACCATATACAAATAGCTATAGGTATTGTAATTATTAAGGTCACTAAATAAATATTAATTAAGTAACAGTTTGCTAAATGCTTTTTGCCTTCACCAATTGAACGAGATATTAAAGCCCCCATAGCTATACTAATACCTATTCCTATAGATGTTGTAAAAAAAGATATAGTTCCTGCATATCCAACTGCAGAAGCTAACTCAACCTCGCCAAGTATACTAAGAAAAAACATATCCAAGAGATCAACAATAAATATAGCTATAAGACCTATTGAAGTACTTAAAGACATAATAATGACATGTCTTAATATAGAACCTTGTGTAAACTTTGCTTTAGTTTCTTCCTCTAAGCTTTCAGCTGCTACAGCTGCACTTTCTTCGATAGATTTTTTGCTTAATAATATGGTCATGAAAATTAATATAATGGACACTTTGATAAAGATCTAAGACATCCTACCAAAACTATGTTGAAAATTCTAATAAAATTCATGCACTAAATTTAACGCAACATTCACTATAATAGCTTTATACAGTAAGTGGTTACAATCTTTACTCAACTTTCAAACGCTTTAGCCTCAAAGCTACAGCAACTACTGTTACAGATGACATAGCCATCGCTAAAGATGCTATTACAGGACTAAGCATAATACCGAAAAATGGATACAAAACTCCTGCAGCAATAGGTATACCACAAATATTATAAATAAAAGCTCCAGCTAAAGTATGCTTAATGTTTAGGATAATTTTCTTTGAAAAAATAATTGAGTTATTAATATTTTTTAGCTCGCCAGAAGTTAAAGTAATATCTGCACTTTCTATAGCTATATCAGTTCCATTACCCATAGCAAAACCAACATCTGCTTTTGCTAATGCTGCTGCATCATTGATACCATCACCAACCATACCAACTTGGAACCCTTGCTTTTGAAGATCATCAACAAATTTGGTCTTATCTTCAGGCATCGCACTAGCAAAGACCATATTATTATCTATTCCAACTTCTTGAGCAATCACGTTTGCTGTATGTTTATTATCTCCAGTAACCATAGCAACTTTAAGCCCTGATTTTGTAAGCTGAGATACAACTTCTTTACTTTCTTTTTTTACAGGATCCTTAACAGCAAAAATTGCGGCTATATTATTATTCATAGCAAAGATTACTGGTGTTGCACCTTGATTTGCATAACCATCTAAAACCTGCTCAACATTACTATCTATACTAATACCATTTTCTGACATTAGTTTCATATTGCCAATAAGCACACTAGCACCTTCAACTTCCGCTGAGATACCTTTACCTGAAGTTGCTTCAAAATCACTTGCTACTAAATTTTTATTATATTCTCTACTATAAGCACTTAAAGCAAGTGCAAGCGGATGCTCAGACTTTGCCTCAACTGCATAAAGATAACTTAAGACTAAATCTTCATCTGCTATAAAATGGCTATTTGTTACGGCTGGCTTACCTTGTGTAATAGTACCTGTTTTATCCATGATAATATGTGTTAGATTACTAGCATTTTGCAGCACCTCACCATTACGAATCAAAATACCATATTCAGCAACTTTACCCATACCAACCATCATCGACATTGGTGTTCCCAAACCAAGTGCACATGGACAAGCTACAACTAAAACAGCTATTCCAGCAGTTACTGCTAAAGGTAGGCTAAAAAAGCTCCAGACTATAAATGTCAATACTGCAATAGTAATAACTACTGGTACAAATACAGCTGTAACTTTATCAACTATTCTAGTAATTTCTGGTTTTGAACTTTGTGCAGATTTAATAAGCTCAATAACATTAGCTAGAGCTGTTTCATCTATAGACTTAGTCATTTTAGCTTTTAAACTACCATTTTGATTTATAGTTCCAGCAAAGACTTTATCATCAATTTTTTTATTAACAAAGTCTGACTCACCTGTCAGCATTGATTCATCAACATTAGCCTTGCCATCGATTACCACACCATCAACTGGAATTTTCTCACCAGGATAGATAACGATAGTTTGCCCTACTTTTAAAAGTTCCAATGGAATATCAACTTCTCTATCACCATGGATCACATGAGCATTTTTAGGCTGCAAATGAATTAGCTTTTCAATAGCCTCTGAGGCCCTACCTTTTGATTTAATCTCCATTGCATGACCAATATTTAAAAACCCAAGAATAAGAACACTAGTATCTAAAAAGACATGTAACATTTGCTCTGGCAAATAAAACTCAAATAAGATAACAATAATAGAATATGTCCAAGCAGCTCCAGTACCTAATGCGACTAGAGTATCCATATTTGAAGATAAGTGTTTTAGCTGTCTCCAAGCTCCTTGATAATAGCGCTTGCCAGAATAAACCATAACTGCAAGTGTAACAATAGCTAATACAAGCCAGATTAAAAGTCTTTCTATATTAGAAAGATCACTTGAAAAATATAAAACACTATCCTGACTCTCAGAATGCATTTGTATGGCCATAAGAATAACACCTACCACAAATGCAATTACTGCTTGTTTGATACTTGTTTTAATTTCCTTTTTGGCTCTATCTACATCTCTAATTTGTGATTTTTTCTCTAGAACTCCTGGTTTACCTATTTTCTCTAATACAGCGAAAATTTCAGTAATATCCATACTACCTTCGATCTGTAATATTTTATCAACAACATTAGCACTGACTTTTTCGACACCATAAACTACTTTCAAAGATTTTTCTATCTTTGCTACACAGCCCGAGCAAGAAATTCCTTCAATAAAAATACAATATTTATGGTTATTTTTTTCTTGCTGCTGTAGCTCACCAGGATAGCCAATCTCTTCTAGTTTATTCTGTATAATGTTTAACAAAGATTGATCTGTCTCAACAGATACACTCTTGTCTACAATGTTTGCTTTAACATTACTAACACCTTGTATACTAAGCAAAGCTTTTTCTATCTTTGCTACACAACTTGAGCACGACATCGATTCAACAATAAACCACATAACAATAAAACTTAAGCACAGTAATCAATATATAAGTTATTGTAGATAAAATATAAAAACAAAACAATTAACTTGAAATAATAGGCTGTACTATATTCCCAAACTATCTAAATATTTAGCCATATCATAAACAGTATTCTGTTTAGAAAACTTATCCGACTTAGCTGAAATCTTCATATAATTATACACACTAGCTATTGGAGCTCCTCTATTAGAGGTCTATCTGATGGTATTTGCCCATAAAACACAAAATCTACCCTTTTAGATTTAAACTTTTGATGAATCTGGTGTAAATATCACATTCAGTTTAGTAGATTTAGTGATATTTCCTAGAATTTCTGAATATCGATACATCATTTGAATGATGATTAGACACCTTAGTCTGCTATTAATTAGATTTATTACTAAAATACTTATAAGAAAGCTTAAACACTACTGGACTAAGCAACAATAAAGCTATTAAGTTTGGTACCGCCATAAGCCCATTTAAAGTGTCTGCTAATAG
This sequence comes from Francisella sp. 19X1-34, assembly GCF_041102755.1. NCBI lineage: Bacteria > Pseudomonadati > Pseudomonadota > Gammaproteobacteria > Thiotrichales > Francisellaceae > Francisella > Francisella sp. 19X1-34. Next base: position 5,418 of record NZ_JBGCTX010000075.1, on the reverse strand, counting down.
CCAAACAACATCAATTTTAAGCATTGCTCCTACAGGGATGGCTATAATCCATAAAATACGAAATGGTACTATAGATTTGATTCCAAAAAGAAACTCAACACAACGCTCTCCATAATAGCTCCAACTTAAAACTGTCGTAAATGCAAAGAAAATCAAGCCTAAAGTAACCACCCAACTACCAAAACCAGGAATCAACGTATTGATTGCTTCTGAAGATAAGCTTGCTCCATTAAGGCCACTATTCCATTGACCCGATAGGATTATAACAAGAGCTGTCATTGTACAAACAACAAGAGTATCAATAAAAGTCCCAAGCATTGCTACACACCCTTGCCTAACAGGACTATTTGTTTTAGCAGCTGCATGGGCAATTGGTGCTGAGCCTAAACCTGCTTCATTTGAGAATACTCCTCGAGCAACCCCCATTTGGATAGCAAGCATAACTCCTGCTCCAGCAAATCCTCCTGTTGCAGCTGTAGGACTAAAAGCATTATCAAATATAATATAAAATGCACCTGGCAATAGTTTAATATTTAATAAAATTGCAATTGCACAACTAACAAAATATAAAATAGCCATAATAGGCACAATCTTACTAGCAACCTCTGCAATTCGTTTAACCCCTCCTAATAAAACTATAGCAATAAAAAAAGCAACTATAACACCTGTAATATAGGTAGGAATATATAAATTATTCTGCATTACATCTGCCATAGAATTAACTTGAACCATATTACCAATACCAAAACTAGCAACAAAGCCAAATATTGCAAATAATACGCCAAGCCATAAGAACTTTTTATCCAAGCCATTTTTTATATAGTACATAGGTCCTCCGACGCAAGAACCTTTTGCATCTACTTCACGATACTTAACTGCTAAAACTGCTTCAGAGTATTTTGTTGCCATACCAACTAACGCAGTACACCACATCCAAAAGACGGCTCCTGGTCCACCTATTGCAATAGCTGTCGCAACACCTGCAATATTCCCTGTACCAATAGTAGCTGATAAAGCTGTCATTAATGCTTGAAAGGGCGTTATTTCACCATTATCCTTATTTTCATTTTTACTAAAAAGTAATTTAAAGGCATAAATAATCTTTCTCAAAGGTAAAAAACATAATCCTAGCATTAAAAACAAGCCCACACCTACAATCAACATGAGCATTTGGGGTCCCCAAACATAGCTATTTACTATTTCAACTATTTGATGAAACAAGCCTTTTTCCATAGCTGTATTTTCTCCAAAAATTATCTTTTAATAATCTAATTACAAATTTTTAAACATCTTTAGTTGCTGATAATGCACTTATCATTTCAGAAGTTAGATTATTAAACCCTTTTGGTGAGTTTGGTGTGAATATTACATTCGATTTACCAGATTTAGTCATGTTTTCTAGAGTATCTAAATACTGATACATCATAACCAGAGATGATATATACTCCGAAGATATATTATCTCCAGCACCTTCTTTAACGTCCTCTATAGAAACACGCAAACCTCTAGCTATTGCCTTACGTTGTTCTGCAATACCTTCACCAAGTAGCTTCATCGATTCTTTTTGACCTTCAGCTTCTTTTATCTTTATAAGCTTTTCAGCTTCAGCTTTTGCTTTTGTTGCCTCAAGCTGTCTTTGAGCAGCATTGATCTCATTCATAGAGCGTTTTACATTTTCTTCTGGATTAATATCAACAACTAAAGATTTAATAATTGTATAACCATAAGTGCTCATCTCTTCTGAAAGCTCTTTTTTAATGTCTAAAGCTATTGCATCTTTATTTTCAAAAGATTCATCTAAACTCATACGAGGTAATGATGATCTAATTACATCAAACACATATGATTCCATCTGAGCTCTAGCATTTGTAAGCTTATAAAATGCATCAACCGCACTAGCCTCTTCTACCAAAAACTGAACCGACACTTTCATATGCACAAATACATTATCTCTAGTCTTTGTTTCAGCCACTATATCTAGTTGTTGAACTCTCAAACTGACTCTACCTGCAATTCTTTCAATAATAGGTATTCTAAAATTAAGACCGGCTCTTTGAATTCTTACAAACTTTCCAAATCTTTCTATAATATTAACAGACTGGGTCTCTACAAGACTTATTGATAAACCAAGTAGAATAATCAATATAACAATTATAGGTACTAACCAAACCATGAACATTTCTTATCTCCTTTTCACACTTCTCTACTGAGGAAAATCAACAATTATTTTATAATTACCATCTTTATTCTTCTGCCAAACTAGTAGATCATGTCCTGTTGCTACTTTACCAGCAGGGCTAGTCCATATAAATTTCAATATTACTAATTGATGGTTCTCATCGATATCTCTACAATACTGATAGTTAAGTTTTAGCTTACCAAAATCTCTCTTACCAGAGCTGTTTGTTGCAAAACCATCGACATAATGCTTTAATACTTTAGCTTTACTTCTATATGGTTTACCACCACTCATATATATAAAGTCATCATCATAAAATGAAACTAACTTATTAGCATTTACAGAGTCCCAAGCTTTTTCCATTTGCACAGCTTGATTTTTTATTGCATCAAAACTTTTATCACTACAATCTCCAGTTGCATACACATTCAACATTGTAAATAATCCCACTACCAACAAACATATTTTTTTCATTAACATCTCTCTCCTAATTTAACAATGACAATATAACTACATCTTTTTTCAAAACTTTTGAATTACTTTCAAATGGTCTAAAACACTCAAAGTGTAGTACTACTTTATAAGGTACTTTACTAAATTTCTTGGTAAGTTTTAGTTTAAAATTATCCATACCACCCCACTTTGAATTTTCGATATCCACACTCTCATGTGAATAACCTACATCATCGACATAATCATAATCTGGAGGTACAAGAAACCATCTATACCCATCTGTTGAATCGACAGGTAATTCAACATTAAATGTATAGTGTTTTTCATCTAAAACTATAGGCTTCGTATATAGCTTATCAACTTCTGACTGAGTCATATCTGCTAATGCAAAAGAAGGTACAAGTACAGTTAAAATACCTAAAACTCTAAATATCTTCAGCATATTACAAATACAAACTTATCATATAGATAAAATTATTATACAATTACAGCTGTTATAAATATATATTAGTTTAAAATAAGATGGCATTAGAAAAATTTGAACTAGAATTAGTTTCTTTTAAAGATATCACAGATAATGTTAGACACTTTGTTTTCAAAAGAACCGATGGCAAACCTCTTAACTTTATTGCTGGACAGTTTATTACATTTATGTTCGATGGTGATGATGGCAAAGTTAAGCGTCGTAGTTATAGCTTAGGCTCTCTGCCTTCTGATAATATGCTTTTAGAAATTGGTATCACTTATGTAAAAGGCGGTATTGCTTCTGAAGTTTTCTTTAACATGGAAGTTGGCGGTAAAGCAAATGCAATGGGCCCAGCTGGTAGACTTATTCTAAAAGATGAAGAAGTAAAAAAACTTATCCTAGTAGGTACTGGTACAGGGATAGTCCCATATAGAGCTATGTTTCCAGAGCTTTTAGAAAGAGCAAATGATATTGAAATACATATACTACTTGGTTGTCAGTATCGTAAAGATGCTCTTTATCAAGAAGACTTTATCGAGTTTGCCAAGAAGCATGATAATATTCATTTCAAACTTTGCCTAAGTAGAGAAACTCAAGATCTTAAAGATTATGAAATTTCAGGCTATGTACAAAACCAATTTGAAAAAATAGGTTTAAACCCAGAAACTGATGTTGTTTATGTTTGTGGCAATCCAAATATGATTGATCAATCATATGAAATGCTTACAAATGCTGGCTTTGGACCTAAAAGTGTAAGAAGGGAAAAATATATTTCCTCTAATTAAGCTTGATCCTGTGAGCAACTTAAGCTAGAATACTCAAGCTATTCTATCTAAAGGATATGGTGCTTAGATGAAATAGTCTAAGTGGCGATGTCAGATTATAAATATAAGGAAATTAATAAAATGAGACAAGAAATTCATCCAAAATATACTGAAGTAACAGTAACTTGTAGTTGTGGTAACTCTTTTGTTACAAAATCAACTTCTGGTAAAGAAACTATGGGTATAGATATTTGTTCACAATGTCACCCGTTCTATACTGGTAAACAAAGAATCGTTGATACTGCAGGTCGTGTTGATAAGTTCAAGAAAAGATTTGGCGGAATCAAAAAAGTATAATTATACTTTTTATAGATTCAAAAGTATTAAAACCAGCCTAGTGCTGGTTTTTTTATGTCTTTTTCTGACTGATCAAAATATAAATAATATTTATATTCTATGACCAACCAATATAATAAGCAAAAGTTATAAATACCCAAGAAACAACATACATAAATAAGATAAAAGGAACTATTGCTTTCAACCAATCAGTATATGAAACTCGTGCTATTGCTAGCATAGCTAATGTACCTCCAGCTGTAGGAGATATCATGTAGGTAAAACCATCACCAACTTGGAAAGCTAAAATCATTAGTTGTCTTTTCATCTCAACCATATCTGCAACTGGTATTAGTATCGGCATTGTTGCCATTGCCTGACCAGATCCTCCAGGAATAAAGAAGTTTACAATACTTTGAACTAACGTCATTAAAACAGCAGATAATGCTGCTGGGATATAACCAAGAACATCAGCAAGACCATAAACTATAGAATCTATTATGTGCCCTTCTTTTAAAATAACTTGAATAGCAGCAGCTAAACCAACAATCAATGCCCCTGGAGTAACTTTAGAAGCCCCTTCCATCATCAATTTAATATAATAATTTGGAGTATATCTACATATTGCAGCAACGATCACCGAAATAATCAAGAATACGGCAGCGATCTGATTTATATACCACGGCATTCCTAATATTGATTGCCCTTTAGAATTTGTCATTCCAGAAAGAATCGAGCAAACCGCTATTACAGCAATACCTATCACAAAGATACCAATAACCAAAGAATCTCTTAAAGTCATATGATAATCTTCTATATTTCGTGATAGTAATATCTCCTCATTATCATTCTTATGCTTTGGTGCAACAAATTTTGCAATATAAAATCCTAGAAACGTTAATGCTAGTAAAACCATAACTGTTCTTAAACCAGCCCCTGAGAATAATGGCAGATGGGCAATCTGTTGAGCCACTCCAATCGTATAAGGATTTATTGGCGATAATGCAAAACCAATTCCAATTCCACCAATTGCAATACAAACCCCTATAACTCTAGATAGCCTAAGAGCAGAAGAAATAATCAAAGCAACAGGAACTAATGCTATATTATTTTCATAACCAACAGCTATACCAAAAATACCATAAAGGGTCTTTACAGATAATTGTGTAAATTTTAATTAGGTTATATATTTTAAATATAACAATAAGGGATTTACAGAA
>NZ_JBGCTX010000074.1:0-11201 GCF_041102755.1 Francisella sp. 19X1-34 | reverse complement strand
ATATCTAGGAATGATTAAATTAGCTTGTACTTTTATTTGGCTTCGATGAAAATTTATTTTTGTGCACAGAGCCTATTTTGGACTATCATCCATTATGGTATTACCTTTTATGCTTATAACTTGGCATGGTATATCATTAATTAACTTAAGTTATTTAATTTTTATTGGTGTTGGCACCTATCTTAGTCAATATTGCTTTATGCAAGCATGTCGCTTCGCACACTCAGGAATTCTAGCACCAATAGCATATACTGCTATTATTTTTAGTGCTATATTCGACTGGCTATTCTGGCAAACATTGCCACATTGGTATACATGGATCGGATGCATTCTTGTTATTATTGCTGGTATTATGAACGTATGGCTTAGTCATCGCCATTAAAGAAACACATTAAAAGTGTCTATATAATTTTATAAGCTAACTTTTTCTTTTTACCGCTAAATCACATAATAATATCATAGCTTGTTTATAATCAGATTCTGGTAAAAAAGCTATAGCTTGTTTTGCTAGATCGGCATAATGACAAGCAACTTTATATGAATACTCTACTGCGCCACTATTTTTAACTATAGTTACAATCTCATTGATATCATACTTACCTTCTTCAATAGCTTTTTTCAATACCTTTTGCTTTTCTTGATCAATATTTGCTAACGCATAAATAGTTGGTAAAGTCATTTTACCTTCATCTAAATCATCACCAATATTCTTACCTAAGCTTTCAGCATCTGAAACATAATCTAAGACATCATCTGCTATCTGAAATGCATTCCCCAAATAAACGCCATAGCTTTTAATACTATCTTGATGCTTTTGATACTCATCTTTATCTAAACTAATAACACCAGCTAACTCACATGCTGCTTCAAAAAGCTTAGCTGTCTTACAATATATAACATTAGTATAGTCTTTCTCGGAAAGCTCCGAATTTCTTGCATTTAAAAGCTGCAGAACCTCTCCTTCAGAAATTTTATTTGTTGCATCAGCTAAAATCCGCATAATTTGCATATTATCTAAGCCTACCATCATTTGAAAAGCTCTTGAATATAAGAAATCACCAGTCAGAACGCTTGCGGCATTACCAAAAACATTATTGGCTGTCTCTTTACCTCTACGTAATTCTGAATTATCAACCACATCATCATGTAATAATGTCGCAGTGTGTATAAATTCAATAATAGCAGCACAAGCAAGGTGTTTATCATCTTGATGATTTAATGCTCGTGAAAAAAGCATAACCAAAAGTGGGCGTAATCGTTTACCACCACTATTTATAATATAGTGACTAATCTGATTAATAAGAACAACATTCGAAGAAAGAGAATCTATAATAAATTGATTATTATTTTTTATATCATCTTTAATGAGAACTTGGATATCTTTAAGTTTTTCCATCATAAAAAATATAGATAATTAATTAGGATTAAGAATAAAGTAGCGCAGTTTATTTATCAATATAATATTTATAATTATCCTACTTTTACGCATCACTTTCATTAGGTTTCTTAAAATATGCTAATATTTTTTTATCTTGCGGTGTCAATTTAGCATTCTCTTTATCTGCAGCATTATTAAAGCCTTTAATAAACTCTTGAGAGCTTTTTTTATCAACTTTAATCAACTTCTTAAGATTTAGCTTATATTGAGTAGCGATAATCATGCCAACTTCATATGAATCTTGGTCAGATATATTATTATAGTTAGGCTTCTTATCTAAAAGGGTATCATCAAAACCAGCCATAAAATCCTTTTTTGACAGCTCTGTCTTCATAGATTTAAAACTTTTATGAGAAATTTTTCCCAGTGACTCACCTATCTCATAAGGAGTATAAGAAGGATTAGTATTGGCAAATGCATTACTAAATACCAAGCAAACAGCTAAAAGCAATAATGTCTTAAATATCTTTTTCATCACAATATTATTATAAATTTACTACATATGACTAGCAGTCATTCTAACATAAACTGTTCAAAAGTTTGTAATTTGTTTAGGCCTTACTCAATGTAGGTTTTAAAAACAGGTTTTTATAATATAAATATTGTAATATTTGTATACAAACCAAAATAAGCATACTACAAGAAACAAGAAGTGAAACAATCGGCCAATCTAAAAAGAAAGCACTGTTTATATCACATAATATATTAATAGCTAAAAGTCCTAAATAAAAAATACTGAATCCTTGAGCATCCTTTTGTAAGAAGTTTTTACAAATCTGTGGTAAATAGTAAACATTATAGATCACTCCACTTATTGAGCCGAACCATAGTAGATAAGTTTTATCTAACTTAATAGAGAAAATAATTAAAGTTATTATCCCCAAAAATAGCAAAATCAATATAGTATGAATTACAATTTTCTTTTGCCTTCTATCATTTAAAATCTGGAATTGTTGAATAGTCAAAAAGCATAATAGAATTACATCAACTAATATATATTGCCACTGTAAATTAAAGCCTGTTGCATAAATTAAATCTAATGCATTTGCAAATATCATCAAAGAATGTGTCCAAAGACTAATCTCTGAGGTTTTATGCTTAAACTGATTATGAATAGTCTGAGGCAAGAAATGTACAAAATAAAGTATTAATGATATGTTTAAAGTTATATAACCAAAATTTTCCAATGTTAATTCTCCTATTATTTAACAAATAATAGAAGTTTGAGTGACTTTACTTTTAATTAAAGATATATCAAACAAACTCCCTACGCTAATATTAATTAGATCAGGTTCTAAGGGTTCTTCTCAGCTACCATTTGATAGCACCCCCGCTGTCTTACTGACACAATATATCATAGTTTTTAGTAAAAAAATATATGCACTGGCTTAACTTATTTCTAGCCTATAAATTAAGGCGTCACTACAGCTACCATCTTGTTTTTTATAATAATTCTTACGTATAGATACTTTTTTGCAGCCAAGCTTATTATAAAGCTTTATAGCTGCATTATTATTGGCATCAACTTCTAAAAAAACCTCTGTAATATTTTGGTTTGATAAGTATCTAAAAGACTCTCTGAGAGTTTTAGATCCTAACCCTTGGCCTTGATCGGATTTATTAACGCAAATATATAAAAGCTCAGCTGTTTCAAAAATATAACTAAAAATTGCTATAGCTTTTAATTTATTATTGTCAATTAGACCAATAGCCAAATCTTGTTTCAATGAATCTAGAATCTGCTGATCTGACCAACTAAAACTTTTATCTGAAAATCTTATAAGACTAATAACTTCATTGAAGTAAGAGCTATCTAGATTTAAAGTCTGCATACTCATATAACTTTGATAACATATATTTTTTGTTTTGAGCACTTAGTAAATTAACTTTCTTAGATATAAAATCTTTCTCAAAGAGATTAACTTCATTAGAGTCTAGTTGAATATCAGTAGATTGCACTCTAAAAATACTTACTTTTGAATTAAAAAATAAGTTATCTACAACTTTGTTTAAAAATTGAACATTAAGATCGCTTTGAATAAATATATTAATGATTTTATTGCTAACAATATTATTTTTATAAATTAGCTCCTCAGTAATAGCTGGCTCTTGTTTAAATTCAGCTATAGGCTCATCTAAGTTTACCGTAACATTTTCAAAATCAATTTGTGATTGACTAGATAATTTATACTGAGGTTTTAACTCCCAAATATCCAAATCAAAAATATCACTTAACTGACTTTCAAAACTCATCACTTTTTCTCTAATCTATCAACTAATTTTTTTGGAAAAGAATATTCTTTAAGTTTAACAGATTTTCTAAGTCTATTAACCTCAGAAGGCGTAAGCTCTAGTGTTTTACCTCTAGATACAAACTTAGGCAAGTTAATATCTCCAAACCTAACTCTAGTTAATCTACTAACTGTTACTCCAATAGATTCAAACATTCTCCTTACTTCTCTATTTCGCCCTTCAGAAAGAGTTACATAGTACCAAAGATTTGCTCCTTCTCCACCTGAGAATTTTATATGGTTAAATTTAGCTACGCCATCTTCAAGCTGAATACCCTCTTTAAGCTTTTTCATTGTTTCTTCAGATAATTGTTCACCAAAAACTCTAACTGCATACTCTCTTTCTATTTCATATGAAGGATGCATTAGTCTATTAGCAAGATCTCCATCTGTAGTAAAAAGCAATAAGCCTGTTGTATTTATATCTAAACGTCCAACCATTATCCAACGAGATTTTGCTAGTTTTGGTAAAGAGTCAAAAACTGTTTTCCTATCTTTCTCATCCTTACTTGTACAAACTTCACCTTCTCTTTTGTGATAAATAATTACCCTTGGTCTAGTCATTGGTTGACCATATAAATGTAAAGCTTTTCCATCAAAGCTAATCTTGTCATTATCAGTAGCTTTGTCACCTATTGTTGCAACTTTTCCATTAACCCTTACTCTACCTTGTTGAATAAACTCTTCTATCTTTCTTCTAGAGCCAATTCCATATTTAGCAAGCATTTTTTGCAACCTTTCCGGTGCTTTCTTATCCTCAAATCTATTGAGCTTTCGCATTATTTACATCTCCCATATCAGCCTTTGAGAAAAACTGATTCATATCATTGTCATTATAGCCACTAGAAGATAGAATAAGCTTAATTGTCGCAATTTCACTTCTGTTATTAGCATATTCAGCTAGTTTAAGTCTTAAATCTAAAACTTTCTTATTGTAGAAAAATTCTTTATCATCCTTCATACTATAAATGATTCTATAGCATTTTTTATATTCTTTTCTTTCAAAGTACATCTGCGCTAAGCGTAGCTTTGCTGATCTATAATTTGATCTAAACTTATTTGCTCTTATCATAAGTTTAAGAGCTCGGTCTTTGTTACCTTGTTTATATACACATTCTGAGTATAAAAATAAAGTTTGAGCCATATCATCATTATCTGATAAATATAGTGACTTATCAAAAAGCTTTTCTGCCTGTTTATAATCACTTCTCTCTTTACATAAAAATTGAGCGTAAAAGTTTATAGCTTCAAAATTATTAGAATGATCATCAACAGTATCACTATAGTACTTCTCTGCAATAGAGTTAACACCTATGGTTTGATAATAAAAACCTGCAGCATATCCAACAATTGCTAAATCATAACCATGCTGTTTTTCTAAGTTCTGTGCGCGAATTAGCCTATCTTTAGCCCTATCTAAATATCCCTCACTAGCATAAGTAATTGCTAGCTCAGCATATAGTTTAGTTGCTTCCTTAAAATTAGCTTTTTTCTCTGTATCAGCTGGAACTGTATATTCTGCAGTGTTACCATCAACGATATCATTTGATCTATTTTGGTTTTGATTTGTATTCTGTCGAGCTGCAACGTCATTAGTTTTTGATCCAGAACTTGCACATGCAGATAAAGTACTTGCTAATATAGCTACTGTAATAATCTTTCTAAGATTAATTTGCATTAGTATCTCCAATCTTCTTCAAGTATCTTTCTTTTCTCTTTGTCTTATCCATTACATCACCAGCAAGTTGTCCACAAGCTGCATCGATATCATCTCCACGAGTTTTTCTAACTGTAGTAACAAAACCCTTGTGCTGTAGATATTCTTTAAACTTATGAATTCTATTTCCACTAGGTTTCTTATATGGAGTTCCTGGATAAGGGTTAAAAGGAATTAGATTTATTTTAGCAGGAACTTCGCGAGATCTTAATAGCTGAACAAGCTCTTCTGCATCAGATAAGTTATCATTAACTTCTTGCATTAATGTATACTCAAAAGTTATATGCTTATGAGGACCCCTTTCTGCATATGATTTACATGCATCTAAAAGCTCATCAATATTATATTTTTTATTAATTGGTACAATCTCATTTCTAAGAGCATCATTTGAGGCATGTAATGATACAGCTAGCGATACTCCAGACTGTTCAAGTAAATCATATATTTTTGGTACAACACCTGAAGTACTAAGAGTCACTTTACGTCTAGATAACCCATAAGCTAAATCATCCATCATAATATCCATAGCTGGAACTACATTTTCAAAATTCATTAATGGCTCACCCATGCCCATCATAACGATATTTGTGACACTAAAGTCATGTTCACCATTAGCTTTTGATAATGTTCTAGCTGCAATCCAAAGCTGAGATATAACTTCTGCAGAGGATAGGTTTCTATTAAAACCTTGCTTGCCTGTAGAACAAAAACTACAGTTTAGAGTACACCCCACTTGAGAAGATACACATAAAGTTCCTCTACCTTCCTCAGGTATAAAAACTGTCTCTACAGCACTACCACCAACATCTATTAACCACTTATGTGTACCATCTTTAGATGCTTTACTAAAGACAACCTTAGGAACAGCTATTTCTGATTGGCTCTTTAATTTAGCACGTAAGTTTTTTCCTAAATCTGTCATAGCATCAAAATCTATAACACCTTTTTTATGAATCCACTTAAAAACTTGTCTAGCATGAAACTTTTTCTCGCCAATAGAAACAAAAAAGTCTTCAATTGCTTTTTGGTTAAGACCAAGTAAATTTGTTTTTTCTTGTTGCATAAAATATCTCTTATCAATCTTATTAAAGGCTACTCGTTGTAACCAATATCACCCGGCAAAATATTATCATTTTCATTAGTTAAATTAGCAAAGCTAACAAACTGTCCATCAAACCTAACATGAACAGCTCCTATAGGTCCATTACGCTGCTTACCTATAATTATCTCACCTAGGTTTTTATTATCTTCTTTATCTTTGTTATAGACTTCATCTCTATAAATAAACATAATCAAATCAGCATCCTGCTCAATTGCACCAGACTCTCTTAAATCTGACATCATTGGACGCTTATCTTTACGATCATCTACAGCCCTGTTTAACTGCGATAAAGCTATAACAGGTATATCAAGCTCTTTTGCCAAAGCTTTTAATGATCTTGAAATTTCAGATACTTCAAGAGTCCTATTTGTTTCATATCCAGGGATCTTCATTAGTTGAAGGTAGTCTATCAAAATCATTGACAAACCATCATGCTCATTATACAGCCTACGAGCTCTAGAACGCATCTCCGCTGGAGTTAAGCCAGATGTATCATCTATATACAAAGGCATATCACTAAGATCTTTCATTGCTTTTGTGATTTTAACCCAATGCGCATCATTTAAACGATTACATTCTTTTAAAAGATTCATCTCAACTCGAGCTTGACTGGCTAACATCCTTGTTACAATATCCTCTGACGGCATCTCCAAACTAAAAACTAGCACTGGTTTTTCAGAGATTTTTGCAACATTCTGAGCAATATTAATACCAAGTACAGTTTTACCCATAGATGGTCTAGCTGCTATGATTCCTAAATTAGCTCTTTGTAACCCTGAAGTCATCTTATCCAAATCGATAAAACCTGTAGAAAGTCCTGTCAATCCAGTACCTGCATCAACAATAGCACTCATACGATCTACAAGCTTTGGAATTACAGATTTTATAGACTCAGGACCTTTTGTAAGAGTCTCTCTCTCTTTAGCAATATCTAAAATTCTACTTTCAGCATAATCAATCACCTCATCAGGGTTTTTTGAATCAGCTGAATATATCTTTTGAACTATATCATTTACACTATTTTGTAGACTTCTAAGTTTGGCTTTGTCTTTTACAATATTAGCATATGTTTTGATATTTGATACTGATGGAGTATTTGCTGCTAAATCAACGATATAAGCTTCGCCACCTGCTTCATCAAGAATCCCATCAGTTGCAAGATACTCGCTTAAAATTAGAACATCAAAAGGTGTATTTGCTTGATTTAGAGTATTAATTTGTTTATAAATTATTCTATGTTTTTTATCAAAGAAGTCATCAGTTAAAAGTAAATCTTCAACTAGCTCTATATTTTGATTATTTAAAAGTATATTTCCCAAGATAGCTTTTTCTGCTTCAAGTGAATAAGTAGTCTCAGCAGCTTTAAATTGATGATCCATAGACTTCAAAAACCCTTATATTAAATACAAAAAAACCATGCCTAACACATGGTTTTTATATTTATCAAGATATATGTGTTAGTTAGACTATTATAAAACTAACTTTGCATTGCTACAACATTTACTTTAATGTCTGCATCTACATCTGTATAAACATGGATTGATAGTTCAAATTCACCAGTAGTTCTAATAACACCTTCTGGCATACGAACTTGGCTTTTCTCAATCTCTTTACCAGACTCTTTAGAAACAGCTTCAGCAACTTCTGCAGTACCTACTGATCCAAATAGTTTACCACCATCACCAGCTTGAGCTTCGATAGTATAAACTTTATCTTTTATAGAATCAGCTGTAACAACTGCAGCATCAAATCTAGCTTTTTCAGCTTTTTCTAACTCAGCTTTTTGAGCTTCGAAAACTTCAATGTTTGCTTTTGTAGCTTGAACAGCCTTACCAAAAGGGATAAGGAAGTTTCTAGCATAACCAGGTTTTACATTTACGATATCACCTAATACACCAAGATTTTCAACTTTTTCTTTTAAAATAACTTGCATTGTAATCAACCTCCGGTATTAGTTAAAGTGACGATCACAGTATGGTAATAATGCTAAGAATCTAGCTCTTTTAATAGCTGTAGACAACTGTCTTTGATACTTAGCAGATGTACCTGTTACACGACTAGGAACAATCTTACCTGTTTCAGTAATATAAGCTTTTAACTTATTTACATCTTTATAATCAATTTCTTTTACGCCTTCAACAGTGAAACGGCAAACTTTACGACGACTCATTTTGAAATACCCCTATTAAATTACTTCTTTTTCATTTGATTGCATCATTATAGATGGCTCAATCACAGCTTCTTTTTGAGAGATTATTAAACGACGTAATACAGCATCGTTATACTTTAAAGACTCTTGAAGCTTCTCTAGTGACTCAGTAGCACATTCAACGTTGAATAATACATAGTGTGCCTTGTGAAGTTTTTCTATAGGATATGCCAATTGACGACGTCCCCAATCTTCAAATCTGTGGATTTTTCCACCTTTCTCTTCGATAATGCCACGGTATTTACCAAGCATTGTTTCTAACTGATCTGATTGATCAGGGTGAATCATTAAAACGATTTCATAATGTTTCATTGCTATAAACTCCTTACGGTTTATCATTTTTTTAAGTTTTTTTACTGATAAGCTATACAAGCAAAATAATTATTTGCATAGCAAAGAGCAAGAAAAGATTATACAAGTATTAATTAATAATAGCAATTATAATTTTTATAAATCAAACCCAAAATATTAAAGCTATCTTTTTTTACAAATTGTAACTGATTTAAGATTATAAAACTTAGCATAGTCTTTATAGTAGTTTGTAAGATTTGTAGTTGAATTAAAGTCTTGATATAAAACAACTTTCTTAATGTATGGTCTTATCAACGGGACACAAATACTTTTATCTTGATTTTCTACTATTATTTTCACTCTATTTTGATATTTTTCATGAAGTGCAAACATTGTATACATCATTATTGATATCCACATAACTAAAACAGTCACTAATAAAAACATTTTAATATTTGTGAATTTTTCTATAAACCCCTGTGAAGTTATAAATACTGATATAGGAATAAAAAAGATAAATGTATAAATTAATGTTGTACGAGATGAAATACTAAAAACAAACCAGAATAATGAAGATATTAATAAAAGTATTATAATTGTATGTATTATTTTCTTTTGTACTAAAGTAAAGCTTTTACAAACCTGTGTTGAAACAAAACTAAGTAATGCAAAAGGTAAAACACCTATAAATGTTGATAATGCATATAGATAGTAAAATCTATGTTGAGTTGCAGATCTTTCAAAATTACCAGGAGCAAATACACATATTATCCCTGCAACAACCAAACATACTATCATAATTAATACATTTCTATTTATCTCTAACTTATTATATTTTTGATAACAAACTAAAGATACTAATAATATAAAGCATACGCTTACAAATTCTTCATTATATAAACCTATAACTATCCCTGTAAATACTGCAAAACAAATGCCTAAATTATTTTTTATGAAAATCTTATAAACAGCTAATGATATTAGAGTCATCCCCCAGAAGTATTGTAAGCCTACAGTTTTCCATAAATAATTTCTGATCAATTCATCAGAATAAAAATATAATAATAATAAGATCACAAAAACTAAAAACTCTTTAGATAAAAAGCTTTTTTTATCCTTTGTCGCTATTTTAAATAAAGCAGATATAAACACATTAAAAGCTAAAGCATTTAGTATATTAACAGTTGTTATTAACTGAGGTATATTTTTATTAAAAAAGAAATACACTAAAAACTGCGCTGAGATTCTACCCGTCCAATGATAATAATCGTGTACTATATTATTTATTATTTGATGATTATATAAGGCATTTATATTTGCACGTAGAATATCATCATAAGATATAGGCATCCAACTATTTAAACAAAAGAAAAAACCAAAAATAACAACCTGAATAGCTATTATCTTAAATTTATCAAAAAAAATATTAGTACTTTTTAAACTTGTCGTTTCAAAATGTGACATTCTATATAATCTATTTCTTTTAGAAGATTAACTTCTAATAATTTAAAATTAACATTAAATAAATTATATATTAAAAAAGACTTATAGCAATACGATTTTACACTGTAGTTAATCTGTTGATAAATAAGAGTTTTATCTATATTTAACTGTGGATATTATTAATAGCATTAAAATTAGATACATTCTGCTTTTGTTTAGATTCCGTTCCTCTAATTTGTTTATTATTTTTAAAGTTTTCTTTATGTTTGTTAATTTTATTATCTATTTCTAAATTATTATAAACATTAGATGATTTATGCTTTTGCTTATATTCTTTTGCCTGAATTTGTCCATCTCTTTGAAAGCTTCGATTTCTATAGTTGTGAACATCATGATATATTTCAGGTTGAGATTCTGCCTTATAGCTTGGTAAATCTAATTTATTATTTTTATTTTGTTGCTTTACATAATTTTTAGAATTTTTTATTTGATCTTGATCATAACCATCATTACTCACTGTATTTATAGGCTCTACATCAACTTTATTACCATTATGGCCTTTATATGAGTTTGAAAAAGAAGGAACTCCATTTATATCTGACTCATAGACAGCAGCAATCAAAATATTATAACTTAATATAACCTCAGTTCGGAATTAAAAGCATTGTAAATTAAGGGTTTAGTAGTGTTTTTAGGTTAAAATAAGCGAA
>NZ_JBGCTX010000073.1:0-11683 GCF_041102755.1 Francisella sp. 19X1-34 | reverse complement strand
TTCTGTAAATCCCTTATTGTTATATTTAAAATATATAACCTAATTAAAATTTACACAATTATCTGTAAAGACCCTAATACAATCGTTTAAAAATAAATATCCTTTCTGTGTTGGTTTGACTTGATCACCTAAAATTTCGAGTAAGCCTTTATTTACACCAACTTCTAGTTTTTCTTGTATAGTATATTTAGGCAAAAAAGTTTGCTTTTCAAATGTATCTAAAGAGAAGCCATTCTTTAACCTAAGTGTATTAAGCATAAACTCATAGATTAAATCATGCTTTGTAATAACAGTGGAATCTTTTACAAAATTTTTTGCTTGTGTATATATTTTTGGGTGCTTGTGTTTCCAAGTTCTTTTTATCTCTAGTGTTTTAAGATTTGTGACTTTACTATGAGCACCTGCACCTATTCCAATATAATCACCAAACATCCAATAGTTGGAGTTATGTTTTGATTGTAGGTTATTTTTTGCATATGCTGAAATTTCATATTGTTTATATCCAGCATTATCAAGTAGCTTCTTGCCAGTTACTTCAATGTTTTCTAAAGTTTCTTCGTCAGGTAGCTTTGGAGGTCTTGCTGCAAATAGCGTATTTGGTTCAATAGTTAGCTGATACCATGAAATATGTGTTGGTTGCATAGCTATTGCTTTTGAAATGTCAAAGATTCCATCATCAAAACTTTGATTTGGTAGACCGTGCATAATATCAATATTGAAGTTTGATATTTTTGATCTTTGAGTTTCCTCAATAGTATTGTAAACATTTTCAGTGTTGTGGATTCTGCCTAGAATTTTAAGTTTTTCATCTTGGAAGCTTTGCACACCTAAAGAAATTCTATTTATGCCAATATTTTGATAGCTTGAGATAGAACCTCTTTCGACAGTTCCTGGATTCATCTCTAAAGTTATCTCACAGTTACTATTTAAGTTAGCTTTTTTATTTATATGCTCTAAGACCTTACTAAGGTATTCAGCTTTGAATAATGAAGGTGTTCCACCACCTACAAAAATACTAATTACCTCTCGATCTTGTAAATCATCAATGTGACTATCAAAATCTGCAATAAGTTGTTTATAGTATTGCTCGGATAAGTATAAATCGTCTTTTATAGCATGTGAGTTAAAGTCGCAATATGGACATTTACGGACACACCATGGGAAGTGTATATATATTGCTATCTGTTTATCTACCTCAAACATTATTTATGCCTTAAAGATTAGGAATTTACTCACTATAAATGTATAACCAGCAACTAGCACCATAGTTATAAATAGAGCCAATAAGTACTGTATCTTTAGAAGGTGAAGAAGTACATAGTAAATAAACTCATTTAAACATAATCCGATCATAACGTTTATAAAGAACTGTGAAGCTGCTTTTTTATGAGATTGTGTAGTAGTTGAGAATGTTAAAAACCTATGTCCAAAGTAGCTAACATTAAATGCTATTAGAAAAGCAAAGAAATTTGCTACTAAAGGTTTAAAAAGGCCTGATTCTACAAGAATCCATACAATTATAAAGTTTGTGATAGATGCTAATATGCCTACAAGTAAGAAGAAGGAAAGTTGTTTTTTTATCATTGCTTATGGAGTTTTATGTCTATTGTTTATATTATAACTATTAGTAACGATTTTATAAGAGAAAGTTTGAATGCAAATAATAAAATATCAATTAGGTATAGTTGAAAATATACCATCATCGGCTAAGTATATGATGTTTAACCTTAAAAAAGATGTAGATATCAGTTTTGGATTAAGAGTTTTGCAGAGATTTGTTGATGGTAAACGAGTTGTGGCGGGTTTTGGAAAAAATCTTCTAGAAATGTTTGAAATACCTCAAGATAAAGACTATCAAAGAGCTAGGTTTAATAGTGAGATAATGTCAGATGATGATGGGTATGACTTAGTGTTGTGGTTACGCAATGATGATAGGGGAGAGTTGTTTCATAATGCTATAGATATTAGAAAAGCCCTTAGTGATTACTTTGATTTTGAGCAAGCTATTTCGAGTTATACATATCATGGTAAATATGATCTTTCTGGTTTTGAAGATGGTATAGAAAATCCTAAAAATGAAGAACAAGTACCAGCAGCTATAGCGATAGATGAAGATTTAGAAGGATCAAGTTTTTGGGTGCTTCAGCAGTGGCTACATGATTTTGATTGGTTAAATAGTGTTAGCCAAACACAAAAAGAAGAGTGTATTGGTAGATCATTAGATGATTCACACCAGTTTAAGGATTTAAAAGATTTTGCTCATGTGAAAAGATCTGCAAAGGAGAACTTTGAACCTGAAGCATTACTTCTAAGAAAGTCTATGCCTTGGTCAGATGATAATTTAAATGGGGGGTTTATGTTCGCAGCATTTGCTCCTTCATTTAGATCTTTTAATCTGCAAATGGGAAATATGCTTGGTGGTAGCGATGGCATAGTTGATGGAGTATTTAAGTTTTCTAAAATAATTAAAACTAGTTATCTATGGTGTCCTGCTTTTAAGAAAGGTAGATTAGATTTATCCTTATTTAAAGGTTGATTAAGGAAAATAGTATGCGAAATAAACTACTAAGATCTTTGTTGGTAATATTAGTTACAATTGGTTTAGTAGCTTGTAGTGAGCCAAACAAAGCTGCAAGCCAAAGTGTTACTTTTACAGGTGACTATGTTAAATCTGGCTTTAAATTAGGAGAGTATGGGACTCAGCAAGGTGCTTTAAGCTTATCAGCTAAGCAAGTGAAAATAACTTGTCCAGATGGTTATGTGATTCCACCAAATTTAAAACCACCTAGTTTTGGAAGTAAGTTTCCTAAAGCTACTTGCGATAGAAAAGATGGGTGTCAAATAGTCACGATATTATTAATTAATTCTAAGACTTTCTCAGTTAAAAAAATGAGTATAGTTGCTGATAAGTTAACTGATATGCAGGCAAATAACAATATAGCATTAGGTGCTATGTGTGTTAAAAAAGATCAGGTAAAAGATTGGGTTTGATTTGATAAGCCAATTGATAATAGTCAATTCTCTGCAACTTAATTGCCATCATTTTAGTTACTAGTTGGTGCTTTTGTTTTAGAGGGTATAAATTTTAGTATGCTATGAAACTTTGCATTTTAGGTGAATAATAATCCTCATTTTTGAATAGCAGTTTAATAACTAAGTAAGTGTTAATACCCTTGAGAGGCTTTATTTTATATACAAATAAGCTTTAAAAGGTTAAAATATACCCGTATGCAAAAAAAATATGGTATCTACGGAGGTTAATAGCATGTCTGATATTAAAAATATCACTAAGCTCCATATAGAAGATAAAGGAAATAAATATTCTCTATATAGCTTAAAAAAACTTTCTCAAGAACTTGGTAAAGATGTAAATCGTCTACCATATTCAATAAGAGTATTACTTGAAAACCAGTTGAGAAATATTGATGGTTACAAAGTAAAAGAAGAAGATATGAATAAGGTGCTAGACTGGGATGCAAAAGCTAACTCTAGACCTGAAATTCCACATATGCCTGCTAGGGTTGTAATGCAAGACTTTACAGGTGTTCCAGCAGTAGTTGATTTAGCAGCAATGAGAAAAGCTATCAAAGATGCTGGCGGAGATGCTGATAAGATTAACCCTCTTGTAGATACAGCTATGGTTATCGACCATTCTGTACAAGTAGATTACTATGGTACAAAAACAGCATTAGCACAAAACGTAGCTAAAGAATTTGAAAGAAATGGTGAAAGATATAGTTTACTTAAGTGGGCTCAAAAAGCATTTGATGATTTCACAGTTGTACCACCTGGAATGGGTATTATCCACCAAGTAAACTTAGAGTATCTTGCAAAAGGAGCTTTAGTTAAAAATATTGATGGTGAAAATGTAATTTATCCAGATACTTTAGTTGGTACAGATTCTCATACTACTATGATCAACGGTGTTGGTGTAGTAGGCTGGGGTGTTGGTGGTATTGAGGCTGAAGCTGTAATGCTTGGTCAACCATACTACATGGTACTTCCAGATGTTGTAGGTGTAAAACTTACTGGTAAATTAAAAACTGGTGTAACAGCAACTGATTTAGTTTTAAAAATTACAGAAGCACTTAGAAAACATGGTGTAGTAGGTAAATTTGTGGAGTACTATGGTCAAGGTCTAGAGAGTTTATCTTTACCTGATAGAGCTACAATTGCTAACATGGCTCCAGAATATGGTGCTACTATAGGTTTCTTCCCAGTTGATGAAGTAACTTTAGACTTCTTTAATAATACAAACCGTAGTGAGCTTGTTGATGCTGCACGCGAAATGTATAAAGAGCAGCTTTTATTTAGAGAAAATCCTGCTGAAGAGCCAGAATATTCTAGCATTGTAGAAATTGATCTTGATGAAGTTGAGTCTAATCTAGCAGGTCCTAAGCGTCCTCAAGATAGAGTAGCTTTCCATGATATGAAACCAGCTTTTGCAGAAGCATTAGTTCATGAGCAAGGCTTACACGGTTTTGGTCTAACACAAGAGCAGCTACAAAAATCTGCCGAAGTTGAAGGTCTTGGTGAGTCTATTACTCATGGTTCACTTGCTATTGCTGCAATTACATCATGTACAAACACATCAAACCCCTCACTACTTTTAGGTGCTGGTTTACTTGCTAAAAAAGCAAATGAAAAAGGTTTAAAAGTTAAGCCTTTTGTTAAGACTTCTTTAGCTCCTGGATCTCAAGTTGTAACACAGTATCTTGAGAAGGCAAATTTACTTCCAGAGCTTGAGAATTTAGGCTTTAACCTTGTAGGTTATGGTTGTACTACATGTATTGGTAACTCAGGACCTCTTGATGAGCCTGTTGTTAATGCAATTAATGAGGCAGATCTTGTTGTAGCTTCTGTAAGTTCGGGTAACCGTAACTTTGAAGGACGTATCAATCCTCACGTTAAAGCTAACTATTTAGCTTCACCTATTCATGTTGTAGCTTATGCTTTAGCTGGTACAGTTGATTTTGATCCAGTTGAAGATGCTATTGGAGTTGATGCTGAAGGAAATAACGTTTATCTTGCAGATGTATGGCCTACTACTGAAGAAATCGCAGCTATTCAATCTGATGTAATTAACTCTGCGATGTTTGAAAAAGCTTATGCTACAGTACTTGATGGTACAGAAGATTGGCAGAAACTGGATGCTCCTGAAGGTAAACTATATGAGTTTGATAAATCTTCGACATATATTCAGTGCCCTAGCTTCTTTGAGAAGTTTGCTGAAGGTAATGATAATCTAGATATTAAAGGAGCTAGAACTCTTTTAATGTTAGGTGATTCTGTAACCACAGACCATATATCCCCAGCTGGTGCGATACCTGAAGAGTATCCTGCAGGACAATATTTAACGTCACATGGTGTTGAGAAAAAAGATTTCAATTCATATGGTTCTCGTCGTGGTAACCACGAAGTTATGATGAGAGGTACTTTTGCAAATATTCGTATCCGTAACTTACTTTTAGATAATGTTGAGGGTGGTTTTACTAAATATCATCTTGATGGTTCTCAGCAGTATGTGTTTGATGCTGCAATGAAGTATAAAGAAAAAGATATTCCATTAGTTATCTTAGCTGGTAAGGAGTATGGTACTGGTTCATCTCGTGACTGGGCTGCTAAAGGTACTTTTTTATTAGGTGTTAAAGCTGTTATTGCTGAAAGCTATGAGAGAATTCATAGATCAAACTTAGTAGGTATGGGTGTGTTACCACTTGAGTATGTTGATGGTCAAAGTGCTAAAACTCTTGGATTAGATGGTTCTGAAATGTTTAACATTAAAAATTTAAACAATATCCAACCTCGTCAAAGAGTCGTTGTTGAAGCTGTACATCCTGAGACTGCCCACACTACAACATTTGAAGCACTAGCACGTTTAGATGCAGATGTTGATGTTGATTATCTAAAAAATGGTGGTATTTTACAAACTGTTTTAAAAGATATGATGGGTCAGAACAAAGAGTCTAGTACAGTGGAGCAAGGAGCTAGCTCTAAAGAAGCGTCTGAATCAACGGATGATTCTTCTTGCCCATTCTCAAAAACGGCTAATTTCTTTAAGAAAATATTCAAATAATTACTTTTTCTAAATAAGAAATTTATTAATCTAATCTTTTAGTATCAATTTTTAGTTTATTTGGTACTACCTTCCAAGGCTTGACACTATAGCTTCTTTCACATACTGAGATTCTATTTGTAGTATTTGGATGTTTCATGAAGAATACTGCTGAAAGAGCTATATTGTCAGTATGATTTTCAACTTGGTGTAACTGAGTACTAGCTAACTCAATCCTATCTCCTTCTTTAAAAATTCTTTTGGTAGTATCGTTAGGAGCATATTTCTTTGGATATGGCTTATTTATCTTACCATGTAGGTATTGGGTTTCAGAACCTAATATGGTTATAGAAGATGACCATGTGTCATGATTGTGTATTGGTGTTTTATGATGAGCTCCCCAGCCCTGTATAGTTATACAATATTCATCATTTGGGTTAAGGTATATTCTTAGAGTATAGAAACAACCATAATTTATCTCTTTCTCAAAAAAAGCTTTATCAAGCCATTTATCTTTTGTTTGGTATATTTTTGTGAGTATTTTACGAGCAATATCTTTTTTGAGTTTAATATCTTTCGTTTTTTCAATATTAGATATTAAAGGATTTAGGATTTTTCTTAGATTATCGACCATTTATAAATATTTCAAAATATCATTGTTATTAATATAGCATTTTTAAGCCAATAATAACCAAAACTATTTTTTTTGTAAGGTAATAGTGATAAAGTTTTACTATTACTTTTACTAGTTTGTTTATATTTATGATAAGAAAGTTATTAACTATTTGTGTGCAGAAAAAGGCGTCAGATTTACATTTATCTTCTGGTTGCAAAGCTAAGTATAGGATCGATGGGGATTTGGTTGATATAGAATTATCTCCTGTACTAAATGATAAAATGATTTCTCAAATGCTTCTAGATATAATGACAGATGATCAAAAAGAGGAGCTTGTTGATACTTATGAGTGTGATTTTTCTATTGATGATAAGGAGAATGATGCTCGATTTAGGGTTAATGCATTTTTCCACAACAGAGGATATGGTGCAGTTTTTCGTCGTTTAGAAAATAAAATACCAACCTTAGATCAATTTGGAGCACCAAGTGTTCTTAAAGATGTGCAAGCTAAAAAAGGTGGATTAATCCTTGTAACTGGACCTACTGGATCTGGTAAAAGTAGTACTTTGGCGGCACTAGTAAATGAGATAAATCAAAAAGAAGACTCTCATATTTTAACTATTGAAGATCCAGTTGAGTTTGTTCATGTTAGTCAAAGAGCATTGGTTAATCAGCGTGAGGTGAAAAGAGATACTAAAAGCTTTAATGCAGCCTTAAAATCAGCTCTTAGGGAAGATCCAGACTGTATTCTTGTTGGTGAGATGAGAGATCTAGAGACTATTCGCCTGGCATTAGAAGCTGCTGAGACAGGACATTTGGTTTTAGGTACTTTACATACTATGTCCGCTATTAAAACCGTTGATAGAGTTATTTCGGTATTTCCTCCAGCTGAGCAGGAGCTAGTTCGTAATATGTTAGCTGAGTCTTTACAAATAGTTATTTCTCAAAGATTACTTAAGCGTAAAGGCGGAGGGCGAGTAGCTAGTTATGAGGTGCTGGTTTCTAATTCAGGTATTAGAAATATGATAAAAGAAAATAAACTTTCTCAGATATATACAGCATTGCAAACTGGTACTTCAAAAGGTATGTCAACAATGGAGCACAGCATAGAAAATCTTCTTAAAACGGGAGTAATTTCACCTGAAGAAGCAGCTAAATATATAGTAGTTAGATAATAAACTTTAGTAGTGTAATTTTTCTTTTGTTTTTCCTCTAAAAATATAATATGCATAACTTGTGTAAAGTAGTAATAGAGGTATCATAATGATCGCAGGAACTAGTGTAAATAATAAGGTTGTATCACTAGCTTGTGCTTGTAAATAAGTTATTTTATAAGGAATTATATAAGGGAAGATAAGCGTTAGCATACTTATATAAGTGAATATGAAAATAGCAACCGCAAGCCAATAAGGCAATGCATGGTTTTTTGCTTCAACAGCTTTTACTAGGATAAATGCACATATTAATGTAAGCACAAATAATTCCCCTAGAATTATCATTTTATATAAATTATCAAATGGAAGTTTGATATATAATGGTGTAATTACTCCAATCACAATCATTAGAATAACTAAAGTTATAGAACACTTCTTCGCAAACTGCTTAGCTTTTATAAATAGCTCATCTTCAGTTTTTAGTATTAAGCGAGTAGCTCCTAATAGAGCATAACCAAAGATTAGGGTTATACCAGTAACGGAAGAAAATCCTATGTCATATAGAGCATCATGTGGGAATCCTACGATTAGTTCTCCAACTATATAGCCTTGTAAGAAAGTAGCTATAAAAGATGAGATGAAGAATAAACGATCCCAGTTTTTGATACCTTTTTGTGAAGATTTTAGCCTAAATTCGAAGCATATGCCTCTTAATAGAATCATTACTACAAGTAAAATAGCTGATAAATATATCTTTGGAAATATATATGCAAAAGCGATCGGGAACATACCGTAAAAGCATGCTAGAGCGAAAACCAGCCATGTTTGGTTACCATCCCATGTAGGTAGTAAAATACTAGTTGCGATATCTCTTTGATGATCATCTAAGAAAGGAAATAGTATTCCCATACCTAGAGCAAAACCATCTAATACTACATATAACAGTAGAGCAAACGCAATTATCATTAACCAAATTAGTGCTAAATCCATGACTTATTCCTCCTCGCTTACGTTTTTCTCAACAGACTGGAAGTATGAGTAAGGCATTCTTTCTTCACCTGGCATATTTGGTCCACCGTTAATAATTCTTAGTAAATATTTAAAGTAGAAGTAACCAAATATTATAAAATAAACAATTATTATTGATGCTAGTGATATAAAAACTTGCCAAAAGCTAATGTCACTTACAGAGTATTGTGTTCTAAGAATGTTATAAACAATCCAAGGTTGTCTACCAAATTCTGCAGTAAACCATCCTGTAATAATAGCAACAAAGCCTAGAGGTGTTGTTAGGGTACAAAGTTTAAGGAACCATTTCGCAGAATGTACTTTTTTTCTTGCCAATAGAGTTGTACCAACTAAGCCAATCAAAATCATTAGAGTCCCAATGCCGACCATGATTCTAAAACTATAGAATACTACGGCAACAACAGGCCTATCTTTTTCAGGGACTGATTTTAAACCAATTAGCTTACCATCAAGTTCATGAGTATTTATTAAAGAAGCAAGTTTAGGTATCTCTATAGCAAATAAGTTTTTCTCTTGTGACTCGCTTGGGTATGCAAAAACTACAAAAGGAGCACCTTTTTGAGTGTTCCATACTCCTTCTATAGCTGCTGTTTTTAGTGGTTGATTCTTATGTACCTCTCTACCAACATCATCACCGACTAGAAGCTGACTTAAGCTTAGTATTAATATAGATATTATTGAAAACTTAATACAAGTTTTCGCAAATGAATGATGCTTATCTTTTATCAAGTAATATGCGCTGACACCTAGTATAACCATTAATGTACTTAGGTAAGCCGCTAAAAGCATGTGTATGTACCTAGGTATAATAGATGGGTTAAATATTACATGATACCAGCTATAAACTTCAAACCTACCATTTATATAGTGAACCCCATCAGGAGTCTGCATCCAGGAGTTTGCTGATAATATCCAAAACGCTGATAGTGTAACACCAACA
The DNA here is from genome assembly GCF_041102755.1 of Francisella sp. 19X1-34. Classification (NCBI taxonomy): domain Bacteria; kingdom Pseudomonadati; phylum Pseudomonadota; class Gammaproteobacteria; order Thiotrichales; family Francisellaceae; genus Francisella; species Francisella sp. 19X1-34. The sequence goes on along the minus strand of NZ_JBGCTX010000073.1, from coordinate 1,889 downwards.
AAAATAGTGAAATTTGCTAAAAAGTGAATATATTTATTAATACGTCCCCAACCAAAAATCATGATTCCTAAAGCACCAGCTTCTATAAAGAATGCTGTAAGAACTTCATATGTAAATAAAGAACCTAAAACAGGACCTACTTTTTCTGCAAAGCCTGCCCAGTTAGCACCAAATTGGAATTCCATAACAATACCTGAAACTACACCCATACCAAACGTTAGAGCAAATATTTTTGTCCAGAATTTGACTATAGCTAAGTATTTATCATTTTTTGTTATTAACCATAGAGCCTCAAAGATCATCAAAAATGTTGATAACCCAATACTAAAGGCTGGGAAAAGTATATGGAAACTTACTGTGAAAGCAAATTGTATTCTTGAAAGAATCTCGACCCAGTACATAAGAAAACCTCTTAATTGTTTAGTTATTAAAATCTAGCCTCGTAGGCTAGTGGCTTTCAGCTGGGAGGGCTAAGTTTGATGATTATAGATTCTCACATCAAGGCTATATTCTCAAGTTAGTTTCTATAATATTAATAAATTGTAATGTTCACTAGAGTGGTTTTATTAATATAATTATAAGTGAAGTAAAGAAAATCTTACGGAGTATATAATGAGAATATTAATAGCAGGAGGTTCGGGATTCGTTGGTAGAGAGCTATCAAAGAGCTTAAGTCAAAAGCATAAGCTAACTCTATTAACTAGATCACAAAAAACAGATTTAGGAAGCTATCAAGATTTGATTACATGGACTAATCTAACACAAGAAAACATTGCTAACTATGATATTGTAATAAACTTATGCGGCTATAATATTGGAGAAAAACGTTGGAGTAGAGCTGTTAAAAAGAAAATATTAGCAAGTCGTATAGAGCCAACCAATAAGTTAGTTGAGCTTATTGGAGATAGATATATTTGGCTAATAAATGCGAGTGCTATTGGATATTATAATTTTTCTAAGCTAATCCAAGATGAAGATAATCATAGTCGTGACTATGATAGGCTGACTTTTGGTCAAGAGGTTGTTGATAAATGGGAGAAGTGTTTAGTTTCTTCTAAGCTTCAAAAATATACAATTTTCCGTTTTGGAGTGGTTATTGGTAATGGAGGTGCTTTAGAAAAGATGACAATGTCAGCTAAGTTTGGTTTCGTTACTATGCTTGGAGATGGACATAATTACATAAGTTGGGTGAGTGTACATGATTTATGTAGAGCTTTTGAGTTTGTCATTGATAGTAAGCTTAATAACAAAGAGATATTTAATTTAACAGCACCAAATATCTGTCAGCATCAAGTGCTGATAAAACTGCTAAGAAAATATTTGGTAAAAAAACATATATTCAAGATGCCGACTTTTGTAGTTAAGTTGCTATTTGGACAGATGGGGGAGGAGCTATTACTTTCTAGTCAAAACATCAGACCTACAAAATTAATGTCAAAAGGATTCGTTTTTGAAGATCTGAAAATGCAAAAGGCTTTGGAGAGATATTTTTAGTAAAGTTTAATGGAATAGCTTTCATTTATTGATACTTATAACAAACCTTGGAATATTTATTTTAATAAGCGTTTCTGTTGTGTAAAAATTCTTTATATCTTGTAGATTTTAAACTCAAATATTTATTGATACTTAAGTGTACTCGAGAACATTGGTAATGGCCTTTAATATTGCTGAAGAATTCAAAGATTTCTCCTAAAAAGTTAGCTAGCATGATAATGTGAAATTTAAATAGGAAGGGCTTAAAATATATGAAAAAATCCGAGAGTAAAAACTATCAAGCAAGGAAAAGAATATATCCAGTTGGTTTAGTCCATCGACCCTTTACAGACTTTTGTGTAAATTTTTCATAGGCTACCAATCCTATCTTCAAATTTAATCATAAAATGTGCAAT
>NZ_JBGCTX010000072.1:0-11826 GCF_041102755.1 Francisella sp. 19X1-34 | reverse complement strand
TTCTGTAAATCCCTTATTGTTATATTTAAAATATATAACCTAATTAAAATTTACACAATTATCTGTAAAGACCCATTATATATGTATCTGCCTTCAGACTTGCCACGTTCATAATCGCTAAGAAAATCATCCATAGACTTTGTGCGAATATCATATAGAGCATCTATAGATTCTATATTTCTCCATACATATTTGTCTTTATTTATTCTAAGTTGCTCGATTACTTCTTTTGAGGTTTCAATAATTCGTTGTTTTATATCTTTTCTGGAGAACTTATAAATTGGGTCTATAGAGGTAATATTTCCACCTATATTAGTTGCTTCATAATTAAAGCTTGAAGGCCCATCACCACAACCTAAAATTTTTGACTTTAAGTCATTTTCTGAGAGCAAAAACATTTGTCTGTATTCTTCAAGACTTCGTCCCCATGGTACAATATTTTTTAATTCCATCTAAAAAAATCCTTTATAAGTTAACTTTATAGTTTAGTTTTATCTCATCACCAGTGATTCCTCGAAATCCCCAATTATAGGTCTCACTTTCGATAATACAAATTTCAATGTCATTAAGAGCAATCTTTAATTCTCTATTTATATTTTGGAGTAGTGATTTTATTAGGTTTTTCTTTATACTTATTTCTCTTCCTTTCATCATCATAATTTCAATAATTATATATTGCTGACTTTTATCATTAGGAAAAATCATATTCTCTTGATCAAAAGAAATAAAACGGTGAAATTTCTTATCTTTAGGAAAAGATAGTACATCAATTATTGTTGTATGAATTATCTCAGATAGTTGCGCTCTAATTTCTTTTAAGTTATCTTCTAAACCAAATATTTTTACTTGTGACATTTTATGATTTTGTATTATCTGTTTTAGATATGATAGTTATTTTTCCAAATATTTAGAATATTCTTATACATTTATTTTTTATTACATATAATAAAACTTATTATTTCTTTTTTTATAAGAGTATAGTTATGGGTTCAGTCTCAACTGATAATAAAGTTTTAGGTCTAAAAGATGTAACAATAATGGCAGTTACTGCTAACTTTGGTATTCGTTGGATACCTGTTGCAGCATGTTTAGGAGCTTCGGCAATATTTTTCTGGATACTTGGTGCGATAATGTTTTTCTTACCACTTGTTGTGATTGCAGTTCAACTATCTAAGAAGCATCCTGATGAGGGCGGTATTTACTCATGGACTGTTAGAGCTTTGGGTGAAAAAGCTGGTTTTATGGTAGCTTGGCTGTATTGGGTTAATACTGTATTTTACTATCCAGCGGTACTTATTTTCTTAGCAACAAATTTTGCATACTTTATTGGTAGACCTGATTTAGTTAGTAATCATTATTATATTACGATTGTGGTTTTAACAGCTTTTTGGCTAGTAACAATTGTTAGTTTTTATGGACTAAAGGCAAATAAATATTTAGTTGATGTTGGTGGTGTCTTAGGTTCATTTTTGCCTGCCATTGCGATTATTGTTTTGGGTTTTATTGCATATTTAATGGTAGGGCAAAGTGCAACAGATTTTTCTTTAGGAAATATAATACCTCACGATAATGTTTGGCATAACCTTTCAACTCTAACAATTATTATGTTTGCAATGGCAGGTATCGAGATTATCCCGACTTTTGCAAATTCAGTAAAAGATGCTAAACGTAATTTATATTATGGTCTGATGATTTCAGCTTTTATTTTATTAGGACTATATATATTAGGAACAGTAGCTTTAAATTTGGTTGCCTCACCAGATGCTATAAATAGTGCTTCTGGACTTATGCAAGCATTTGAAGTGATTGGGCAAAGATTTGGTTGGGACTGGTTTCCAAGGCTTATGGCATTTTTACTCACATTTGCTGAGCTTGCTGCGGTAAGTATTTGGCTTTTAGCTCCTGTAGTTATGTTTTTTAAATGTACACCCAAAGGAATACTTCCTGAATGGCTACACAAAACTAATAAGCATGATTCACCTAGGAATGCTTTAATATTTATGGGAATACTTGTGACATTGATAGTATTGTTCACTAATTTCTTACCATCAGTAAACCTAATGTATCAGGCTTTGATACTTATGGCGACAGTACTTTATTTTATACCTTATTTATATTTGGTAGTTGCTTACATAAAGCTTATGGATAAGACTTATAAATATATACTAGGCACTTTAGTTTTTATATCGACTTCCTTAGGCATTATCTTTAGTTTTCAGCCACCTGGAGATTTAAAAGGGTTTTATGATATTGCAATATATGAGTTTGAGCTAATTTTAGGTCCTGTAGTATTTATTGTTATAGGGTGGTTATTGTTTAAGTTTAGAAAAGTAAAATAATTAAAGTTTATTTTTATCAATTAATATTTAGTAAGAACTTTATCAAGAGTTTTTGTTGAAAGTATTCTTTTAAATATTGCCATAATCCAAGTAGCTTTTGTTATATAGTATCTTGGCTTAGGTTTATTAGAGTTAATTATTTTCTCAACTACTTTAGCAACTGATAATGCTGGTTCATTAAAAGGTATAGGTTTATTTTGTCGCACAAGTATTCTGTCATAGTCATTCTTATGGGAAGAATTTTCGTAATTGACATTTTTTATAGTCTTGATAGAGTTCTCTCTAAACTTACTAGTTACAGGTCCTGTATTTAAGCTAGTTATAAATATATTTGAACCTTGAAGCTCTAAACGCATTGTATCAGTTAATCCTTCAATAGCATACTTACTAGCATTATAAAAACCACGATATTTCATTGAAACAAGTCCTAATACAGAACTATGTTGGATTATTTTACCATAACCTTGTTTGCGCATTATTTTCATAGCTTTTATTGTTAGATAATGAAGTCCAAAAACATTGGTTTCAAATTGTTCTTTTAGAAATTTTGTTTCTATATCTTCTACAGCTCCTGCTTGACCATATCCTGCATTATTAAATACTATATCAAGGGTTCCACCAGTTTTAGCTAAAATATCATCTAGGGTATTATCTATACTTTGATAATTAGTTACATCAATTAAATATGTTTCAAACCCTTCAGAGTTTAGAGCATCAACATCTTTTTGTTTTCTTGCTGATGCAAAAACTCGATGGCCTAGTTCCTTAAGATGAACTGCTGTAGCATAGCCTATGCCTCCATGAGAGCAACCTGTTATTAATATTGATTGTTTTTTCATATTTAAGTTATTTATTTTATAACTACTTGCTAGTTTAGTTTAAAATAGTAATTATGTAAAACTTACATTTAGTATTTAATAGTTTAAGTATGAACTATTCCAGGGCGCGTAAGCTGGTAAAATTAAAAAAATCTCTTGGTCAAACTAAGGGCCTTAGATTTGTAGAAGAAAAATTACTTAAAAAGCCTTTATGGCGCTTAAGTTATGGTTCTGTTGCTAGAGCTTTAATGATAGGTTTATTTTGGATGATGATTCCTATGCCTTTTCAAATGGTTCCAACAGCTATTATGTGTATTTATTTAAGGGCAAATATACCGGCAGCTATAGCTTGTGTATGGATTAGTAATCCTGTTACATGGCTGCCGATATATTTTGCTAATTATATTTTTGGTAGTTTCTTATTGGGTTTAAATATTAATATTGTAAATTGGCGATCTTATGCAAACTATGTGATGCAAAATGTAGATCAGTTTTGGCGACCATTATACTTAGGTAGTATTGTCGGAGGATTGATATTAGGGATAGTGGCTTTTGTATTGGTATATTTAGTTAAGTTCTTGAGGAGAGGTTAATCTTTTTTTTTTATAAATTTACCAAATAGTCTTTGTAATAGTCCTTTTTGTTTATTATTAGACTCTTCGATAGGTGTGAAGTTTCGCTCTTTCTTTAAAACCTTTACTTCTACTTCTACCTCTTGTTCTTCTTCAGGCTGATCGGCTTGGTCATTTTGATTTTGTATATGGTGATCTTTGATATGAACGTATTCTTTATCTTTGACCTCCAAATTCTCACTTTGATATGATAACTCAAGATCAGCTGTTTTAGGGACATCTGATGATTTTGTTGAGAATTTATTTGGCTGAATTATATAAGCACCATTTTCATTTTTCTTGATAAATCCTTGTTCTGCTAATCCTCTACGATATTTGTAAATCGTACTTTTAGATACACCAAAACTATCTGCTAATTTAGCAGGGCTTGTATTATTTTCTATAGCTTTTAATATAGCCTTCTTAATATCTAGTTCTTTTGAAGCTGGGATTCTCATATTATGTAGCAACTCATCTGTATCTAAGGGTTTATTATAACGTAGCTTTTCATCTTATACAACTTGTCCAGCGGCCCAGCCAGAAGCCCAAGCCCATTGAAAATTGTAACCTCCAAGCCATCCTGTAACATCAACAACCTCACCAATAAAATATAGACCTTTGATTTTGTTAGATTCTAGTGTTTTTGATGATAACTCATCACAGCTAACACCACCTAGTGTTACCTCTGCAGTGCGATAGCCTTCAGTTGTTTGAGGATATATAGTCCATTCATGTAATTTTGTATGAAGGGCATTTACATCATCAATAGATAAATCACAGGCTCTTTTATTTAGTATGCCATCATCAAAGAAAACAGCAATAAAGTTTTTAGGAAATAGCTCTGATAATATGTTTTTTATAATTGATTTTGATCCTTGGGCTTTTTTTTGACTCAAGAACTTATTGATTTGTGTGTTTGGTGACAGATCAATTTTGATAGATTCCCCAGTATTCCAATATGATGATATTTGTAATATAGCTGGACCACTTAAACCCTTATGTGTAAAAAGGATATTTTCATCAAAATGTGTTTTATCGTTAGAGACTCTACAAAAAATAGATATTCCTTTTAGTTGAGTAAATTTCTGCTGATCTTTTTGATTAAATATAAATGGAACTAATCCGGCTCTCTGAGAATTGACCTTTAAACCAAATTGCTTTGCTACTTTATAACCAAAACCTGTAGCTCCCATTGTTGGGATTGATAATCCACCAGTAGCAATAACAAGCGATTGGCATATATAGTTACTATCTTGAGTAGTAATGTAAAATAGATCATCTTTTTTATTTATACCTGTTATTGTGGTGTGAAGTCTTATTTGAGCTTTATATTTTTCACATTCGTCTAATAGTATGTTAACTATATCTTTGGCTTTATTATCACAAAAGAGCTGTCCTAATGTTTTCTCATGGTATGGTACATTGTAATCACTTACTAAGGATATAAAGTCCCATTGGGTATAGCGAGATAAGGCTGATTTCATAAAATGCTGGTTATCAGCAATATACCTGTCAGGAGCGATATTATAGTTAGTAAAGTTACAACGTCCACCACCAGACATAAGTATCTTCTTACCAACCTTATTAGCGTGATCTAGCACAAGCACTGAACGGTTTCTTTTTGCAGTTTCAATAGCACACATAAGACCAGCAGCACCTGCGCCGATTATTATTGTATTATAGTTTAGTATAGCTTTCATATATTTGGTATCAGTATATAAATAGGAGAAGTGTTTAAGATTATTGAAACATTTTGAATACGCTTCAATTTAAAGTCAAGGATTATAATTATTTAAGATTATTAGCCACTATCTTCTACTGGTATACGTATACTGGTGTACAATCTGGAGGAATATTTGAGTGTCTTGCTATTCCAGCGGAGTCATTTACAAAGCATTTCCATTTAAGATTGGTGCCACTTGAAAGAGAATATGGGTGTAGATGTATAATTGCACCAGATAACGCACTGCTTATTATAGTTATTCTACCTAAAGTTGCTGATGTGTTTTCATCTGGCTCTGTAGTAGCTAAAGCTCCTGTAGTATATATAGAAAAGTTACCTGATCCACTAGGTAATGAGTTTCCATTACTAATATTTTCAGCGACATCTGCTTTAATGCCTCCAAATTGAGATATTTCAGCAGCAATGTTTGCTCGAGTTGTATAGTTACTATACATTGGGATAGCGACTGCAGCTAGTATTGTAATATTGCTATCACAAGCATTAATTCTATTAATGAGAAGCCCCCTTTTAGCTTTTTGTTTTTCATGAGATTTTACCTCTTATAGTTTAATTTAAAGATTCGGGGTTTATTCCTAATCTATCTAAATACTATCATGTTTTTGAATTTCTTATAAATTTCATATTGAAATAAGAAGTCAAAATTTAAGTTAATAAGAGTATATAAGTTTAATAAATAATTACTAATTTATAGTAGAGATGGGTTGAAAAACTTATAATTTAAGAGGTTTGTTAGATTAATATTTTAAATAAGAAAGTTGTAATGGTATATTAATATCTACCTTGTTGAATCATTGCTTCAGCAACTTTTTCGAAACCAGCTAAGTTAGCACCAGCAACTAAGTTATAGCCAAGATTATATTTGCTACTAGCAAACTTACAAGCATGGAAAATATTTGCCATGATTTGTTGTAGTTTAGTTTCAACTTCTTCAGATGTCCAAGATAGACGAGCTGAGTTTTGCGACATTTCTAAACCAGAAACTGCAACACCACCTGCGTTAGCAGCTTTACCTGGAGCTAGGTTTATATCTTTTTTCATTAAGAACTCAATAGCTTCGTTAGTAGTTGGCATGTTTGAAGCTTCAACAACATATTTAACACCACCTTCGATAAGCTTTTTAGCTTCTTCAACATCTATTTCATTTTGAGTTGCTGCAGGGATAGCGATATCTGCTTTTACACCCCAAGGCTTCTCACCTGGATGCCAGCTAGCATTAAATTCTTTAGCATAGTCTTGCATAGTTTTTTCACCATTACGGATTTTTAGCAAGAACTCAATTTTTTCTTCAGATGTGATACCTTCAGGATCATGTACAAAACCTTTTGAACCAGAAATAGTAACAACTTTACCACCTAGTTGAGCGACTTTCTTACATACACCCCAAGCAACGTTACCATAACCAGAAGTTACTATAGTTTTGCCTTCCATAGTTTCGCCATCGTGTTTAAGCATTTCATCTAAGAAGAAAACAGCACCGTAACCTGTAGCTTCTGGGCGAATTAAGCTTCCACCAGATTCTAGAGATTTTCCAGTTAGTACACCATTTTCAAAAGAGTTTCGTACTCTTCTATATTGACCATACATATAGCCAATTTCTCTGCCGCCAACACCAATATCTCCGGCAGGAACATCTCTATCTGGACCGATATGACGTTGAAGCTCCATCATAAAGCTTTGGCAAAAGTTCATGATTTCTTGCTCAGTTTTGCCTTTAGGGTCAAAGTCAGCACCACCTTTACCACCACCCATAGGAAGTGTAGTTAAGCTGTTTTTGAAAACTTGCTCAAAACCTAAGAATTTGATAATCCCAGAATATACGCTAGGGTGAAATCTAATACCACCTTTAAAAGGACCAATAGCTCCGTTGAACTGGTATCTAAAGCCTCTATTTACTTGAACATTACCATTTCTATCAGTCCATGGTACTCTAAAAGAGATACCTCTTTCAGGTTCAACCATACGAGCTAAGATATTTTCTTCAATATACTTAGGGTTTTGTTCTAATGCTGGCTTAAGAGTAGAGAATACTTCTTTCACGGCTTGAATAAATTCTTTTTCGTGGCCATCTCTTTTTTCTACTTCAGCAATTACGCTATCAATGTATTTTTGAGCATTCATTTATGCATCTCCTTTGTGATTTGAAGTTTATATAAATACTTTTAATGTAAAACAAAAATCTTGATTTATAGTCAAGAAATTTAACATATAAGCATTCTATTTTATATAGGATAATTATTAACTTTAGTTAGTTTATAATTAAGTAAGTCTAATTAGTACGATTTTATAATATTTTTATCTCAATAAAAATCAAATAATTAAATTTTATGTGTAAAAAAATTGCAAATTATTCATTATTATTTAGTCTTTATTATCAGATGTGTTTTTAGCTAGATAAAAGGTAAGTGAAAATATAATTATATCTTTGGATTTTTAAATTATATGAGTAATGAATTTAAGGGCTCTAACTTTAACATTGTGGCCTATTTCCTAATAACACGTTAAAGGTAGTATTTAAATATTAACAAGGTCTAAATGGGATGTATCAAGAATCGCTAGAAATGATAAAAAAAGCTCAGCAACTTGTCGTTGTGGTAACAAAAGATTGGCAAAGTATACAGGCTAAGTTATTTATTTTTAATAAAGATAGTAAAGGTGAATGCTCGCCAGTTAACTTGGATATTCCAGTTGTAGTTGGTAAAAAGGGTTTAGCATGGGCTGATAAGTCATTTCAAAAAATAGTAGATGCTCCACTAAAGGTAGAGTCTGATAATAAGGCTCCAGCAGGGGTTATGAGAATTGGTAAATATTTCGGATTTAATATTAAAAGCTTTAATAATGAGAAAAACTATATAAATGTACGAACAGGAATAGAGTGTATCGATGATAGTAATTCGAAATACTATAATCAAATCATAAATGTTAATGAAGTAGAGAAAGACTGGCAATCTTCTGAGAAGATGTCTGAAATACCTTTATATAAATATGGTGTTGAAATTCAATATAATAAAAATCCCATTAAGGCAAGCAAAGGCTCTTGTATTTTTATGCATGAATGGAGATCTCAAAGCATAGGTACAGAAGGGTGTACGGCTATGTCAGAAAAAAATATTAAAAATCTTGTAGAGTTATTAGATTATAAAAAATATCCAGTATTAGTCCAGTTGCCTCAGAAGATTTATCATAAACTGCAAGAGTTATGGAACTTACCAAATTTGCCTCAAGGAAATTAAAATGAAAGATTACATTATTTATGATAATAAGAGATTACTAGGCTATATACAAAAGAACTCCCTAAAAACACCTTGCTATATTTATGATACTGAGTTGTTGGAGGATACTTTTAGTAGCGCAAAACAAGCATTAAATAAAAGCTTTAATGATGCAGAAATTCATTATGCAATAAAGGCAAACCATAATTCTGAAATTATTAATTTTGTAAAAAAGCATGATATGGGTATAGATTGTGTAAGTGGTGGCGAGATAAAAAGAGCATTAGAGTGCCAAGTTGATCCTAGTCGTATAGTATTTGCCGGAGTAGGTAAGACAGATTGGGAGATTGAGTTGGCTATTGATTCGAATGTTTTTATTTTTAACTGTGAGTCATTAGAAGAGATACAAGTTATTAATAAGATTGCTAAAAATAAATCAAAGCAAGTAAATATCTGCTTGAGGGTAAATCCAAACATTGATGCTCAAACACATCGCTATATTAGTACAGGAGAGTTTGATGATAAGTTTGGTATTGCTTTTGTAGACATCATAGGGTGGCTTGAGAAAGATTTTACAAAACTTAATAATATTAACTTAGTTGGGTTACATTATCATGTTGGTTCACAAATTTTAAATTATCAAGTTTTTGAGTCTTTAGCAGTTATGACAAATAAACATGTAAAAGAATTGCAGCAGAAAGGGGTTGATATAAAGCATGTTAACTTTGGTGGAGGCTTAGGGATTGATTATGATAATCCTAAAGAAAATGCTATTGTAGACTTTGAAAGTTTTTTTAAAAAAATTGCTAATTTCTTTGAATATTGTGATGATGTGAAGTTACATTTTGAGTTAGGTAGATCATTAGTGGGTCAGGCAGGAGTACTTTTATCACAAGTGCTATTTATTAAGACAACTCAAGGAACAAACTTTCTTATAATTGATGCTGGAATGACTGAGTTAATTAGGCCAGCTCTTTATCAAGCGCAACATAAAATAGCGGCACTAGCAAATGATACAACTAATAAAGAGCATTACCATGTTGTTGGACCTATTTGTGAGTCAAGTGATGTCTTTGCTAGGCATTATTTGCTACCTAAATTAAAAAGAAGAGATCTAATAGCTATATATTCAGCAGGTGCTTATGGTAAAGTATTGGCCAGTGAGTATAATTTAAGACCAAAAGTTAAAGAGTATTTTATATAAGGTTTAATATCAATTATGAGTTTATCTAATAAGAAAATTTCGATTTTATCATTAACGATGCTAAATATCTCGGCGATAATTAGTTTAAGTTCTATCGCATATATGGCGACAATTGGCTTACAAAGTATCTTCTTTTATCTAATTGCTGCAATTACATTTTTACTACCAACATCGTTAATATGTGCGGAACTTAGCAGTATGATTACACAGAACAATGGTGGGATGTTCAGCTGGGTTAAAGCAGGCTTAGGTGAAAAGGCTGGTGTGCTTGCAATGTGGCTTGAGTGGTTTAATAATGTTGTAAGTTTTCCTAGTTCTGTAACTGCATTAATTGCAACATTCTCTTATATTGGTTTTCGAGGTTTTGCAGAGAATACTCATACAAGTATCTCATTCTGGTTAGTAATGGTTGTTGTTTTTATCGCGATAAGCCTATTTAACTGCTTACCGCTAAGAAAAGTTGTGATACTAAATATTGTCGGTGCTGTATTTGGTATGATAATCCCTGGGATACTATTGATCTTGGGGGCTATATATTTTGTAGTATCAGGGCATAGTAATTTAGAATATCATGGTGTGAGAGATGTTCTGCCAGCTTTTTCTTTAGGGACTTATGCTCTTTTAGTTAAGACTTTAGCTTCATATTCAGGTATTCAGTCAGTAGCCTTCCATATGACAAATATTGAGAAGCCAGAGAGAAATATTCCCAAATCAATATTATTAGCCACATTGATAATTGTTTCTTTAACTATTTTAGCGACTGTTGGATTGGATATCATTATACCTGTAAAAGATGTAAATGTTTTAAATGGCTTAATACAAGGTATCTCTCAGGTCCTAAACATAATTGGGTTAGGGGATGTTAAACCTTTGATAGTAGTAATGATAAGTATCGGGATGTTAGCAGCTCTTAGTACATGGGTTTTAGGTCCTGCTAGAGGTATGCAAACAGCAGCAGAGCAGCAGCTTTTTCCAAAAGTAATGGCGGGTAAGAATAGGTTTAATATGCCAGTCAATATGCTTGGAATCCAAGTTTGTATAGTTATCGTGCTATCAACTGCATTCTTAATAATGCCATCAGTATATGCAGCTTTTGCATTATTAGTTGCGATTACATCACAATTTACTGTAGTGGCGTGGATTATGGTATTTGTCGCGGCTATTCGACTTAGATTTACTCAGCCGGACACTCATAGAGTATTTTATGTTGGTAAAAGAAATACTAATTGGTTATTGGTAACTATATCTGTAGTAGCAATATTTATGTGTGCACTAGGCTTTATACTTGGGTTTTTCCCACCAGGATTCTCTCATGTTACAGATATACTTCGCTATACTTCAATTTTAGTTGTTGTGGATATAATAATTATCGCAATTCCTCTTATATGGATTTGGTTGCATAGAAAGAAAATTTTGTAAATTAGGATGATTTTAGATCTATGACATTAAAAGTTAATTTAATGATTAATAGTGGTTCTGTTGCAACTATTAGAAATGACCTAAAGATAAAGGTTTAACTTTTCATTAGATACAGTTAGGGCTATAGACATCAAATAATTCATTTATAAAAGTGGCTTCAGACTTATTTCTAAATTTAGTCCAGATATTAAATTGCCCTTTCTTAAACATTCTCATCCATTCATAACCTAATATAGTAGCATTAGCAGTCTTCATGGATTTAAAACCAAGCATCGGTTTTATCAATCTTTTGAGCTTACCGTGATCTTGCTCAATTATATTATTCAAATATTTAACTTTACGGTGTTCTATATATTTGTAATTATTATTTTCTTGCCTAAGCTGAGCTATAGCATCATTATAAGTAGGATTTTTATCAGTATTTATTTTGCTAGGAGAATCATACTTATAGTAATTCTTCAATGTCTTAGATAGAAAGCGTT
>NZ_JBGCTX010000071.1:0-11889 GCF_041102755.1 Francisella sp. 19X1-34 | reverse complement strand
TGCACATTTTATGATTAAATTTGAAGATAGGATTGGTAGCCTATGAAAAATTTACACAAAAGTCTGTAAAGGGTCGAGACAACAGCATATCGTATCTGTTTAGGAATAGCTTTTATAATTTTTGTTCTTATATTTGTTACTGATAAAATTGTAAAAATAATCCCTGACCAAAAGACAACTCCTAAAGCAACTTGCCAACTTACATGCATTTGTTGCACTACTGTATAAGTAAAAAATGCATTAATCCCCATACCTGGTGCAATTGCTATAGGATTATTTGAAAATATCCCCATTAGTATACATCCGATAAAAGACACTACTATTGTAGCAGTCAAAGCACCTGCAAAAGGTATTCCAGCTTGTGACAATATAACGGGATTAACAATAATTATATACATCATTGACAAAAAAGTTGTTATCCCTCCTACTGTTTCTCTTTTAAAAGAAAAATCTTCTTCTTTAAACCCTTCTGATATTTTTAATTCCATAGCTTTTGACCTAGATAAACTTTGCTTCTAAACTATTATTTATAAGCTTAATAATTTGAGCTTCAGATAAGTTTAAAGCTTGAGCTATTTGCCTATAGTTTTCATTAACATAACCACCAAAATATGCTGGATCATCTGAATTGATAGTTACTTTAACACCCTTCTCTAAAAGCTTAGCAGCGGGATGATCTGCTAGGTTACTGGTAACTTTTAAGCATTTATTTGATAATGGGCACATTGTCAAAGCTATATCATCTTTTATAACTCTTTGTGTTAATGTTTCATCAGTTAAAATAGCATTACCATGATCTATTCTATCTATACCTAATATATCTATAGCTTCCCAAATATACTCAACAGGTCCTTCTTCTCCAGCATGTGCAACTAAATATAAGCCTTCTTTCTTTGCTTGCTCAAAAACTCTTTTAAATTTAGATGGAGGATTTCCTAACTCACTACTATCTAAGCCTATACCTATAAAATGCTCACGAAAATCCATTATTTTTTCAAAAGAGCGTAAAGCATGATCTTCTGATAAATGACGTAAAAAGCACACTATTATACTAGCCTTGATACCAAAATCTTTTTTAGCCTGCTTAATAGCCTGAGTCACGCCATTAAATACTATTGATAAAGATATTCCTCTTTCTAAATGCGCTTGAGGATCTACAAATATTTCTGTATGAGTTACATTATCTTGATTTGCTCTAACTAAATAAGCATAAGTTAGATCATAAAAATCTAGCTCTGTTAATAACACAGACATGCCCTGATAATATAAATCTAAAAAATCCTGGAGATTATTAAAATTATATGCTCTTTTAATTTCATCTATTGAGCTATATTTAAGACTCACCTTATTTCTTTGTGCTAGCTCAAACATCATTTTAGGCTCTAATGTTCCTTCTATATGAAGGTGAAGTTCCGCTTTTGGTAGAGCTAGGATATTACCATATGACATAATATTTAATAAGTCCAATAATTAATATTTAATAACCTATATATTATCACACAAACTATTTTCTGTGAAATTTAGCAAATCTTATATAAGAAATATTTATTATTGATATAACCAATTACTATTTGACTCAATTTATAAGTTTAAATAGAATCGATTTATAGGCTTAATTTATTTTACATATTAAATAGCCTTACTATAGTGAGTATCTGGTTTATCTAATTACTAGATAAATTAAAGATCGAAACTAAAACCAAATTTAAAAAAAGGAACTAACCATGGTAAAAAAAATTGTCTCTGCTGTTGGAATGTCTGGTATGCTACTAACTGGTGATAGCGCTTTTGCAGAAAACAGAGGTAGCTTATCTCCTCAAAGTGTAAATCTATCTCCTTTACGTAACTTGAATATTGTAGATAGCCCAATGGGTAAAGACTATAGTTATCGTGAAGCCTTTAAGAAGCTTGATACTGAGCAGTTAAAGAAAGATATGCAAGAACTTCTAACTCAATCACAAGACTGGTGGCCTGCTGACTTTGGCAATTATGGACCTTTCTTTATTAGATTATCTTGGCATGATGCTGGAACATATAGAGTATCAGATGGTCGTGGTGGCGCTAATCGTGGACAACAAAGGTTCTCCCCTTTAAATAGTTGGCCAGATAATGTAAACCTAGATAAAGCTCGAGAGCTTCTATGGCCAATCAAACAAAAATATGGAGATGCTGTCTCTTGGTCTGATTTACTTGTCTTAGCCGGTACAGTTTCTTTAGAGTCAATGGGAATGAAACCTGTTGGTTTTGCATTTGGTAGAGAAGATGACTGGCAAGCTGATGATACGAACTGGGGTATATCTCCTGAAGAGCTTTCAAGTAATGTCAAAGATGGAAAACTAGTTAAACCATTCTCTGCTACAGAAATGGGATTAATCTATGTAAACCCTGAAGGCCCTGATGGTAAACCAGATGTAAAAAAATCAGGAGATGCAATTCGTCAGGCATTTAGTGGTATGGGTATGACAGATAAAGAGACTGTTGCCTTAATTGCTGGTGGACATACATTTGGTAAAACTCATGGTGCAGTTCCTGCTAAAGATGTCAAAAAAGATATTGGACCAGCTCCAGATAAAGCACCTATAGAGCAACAAGGTTTTGGCTGGCATAACAGCTATGGTACTGGTAAAGGTGATGACACTATGGGTAGTGGTCTTGAAGGTTCTTGGACTTCAACACCTACATATTGGAACCATGATTTCTTAAATAATTTATATAACTTAAATTATGAAAAAACATTATCTCCAGCAGGCGCTCATCAATGGGTTGCAACAAATGCAAAAGAAGAAAATATGGTTCCTGATGCTCATAGGCCAGGAGTTAAACATAAACCTATAATGTTTACTACTGACCTTGCATTAAAAGAAGATCCTAAGTTTAATAAATATGCTCAAGAATTTTATAATAATCCAGAGGAGTTTAAAGAAGAGTTTGCTAAGGCATGGTTTAAACTAACTCATAGAGATATGGGACCTAAATCTAGATATATAGGTCCTTGGATTCCTGAGCAAAACTTTATCTGGCAAGATCCAGTTCCTAAAGCTGACTATAAGCAGATATCTAGTCAAGATATAGTACAGCTTAAGCAAGATATTATAAGCTCTGGACTTACTAACCAACAGCTTGTAAGAACTGCTTGGGATTCTGCGTCTACATATCGAAAAACTGATTACAGAGGTGGATCAAATGGCGCAAGAATTGCTTTAGCTCCAGAGAAAGATTGGCAAATGAATGAACCTGCTAAACTTGAAGTCGTTATTACTAAGCTTAAAGAAATCCAAACTAACTTTAACAATAGCAAAAAAGATGGTACCAAAGTTTCCCTAGCTGACTTAATAGTATTAGGTGGTAATGTAGGTGTTGAGCAAGCAGCTAAACAAGCTAGCTATACGATAGAAATACCTTTTGTACCAGGTAGAACAGATGCTACACAAGCTCAAACTGACATAGAATCATTTGATTATCTAAAAACTAAAGCTGATGGTTTTATAAACTATACGGATGGTAGTATAGCTGTTAATCAATTGCCTCAAGCTTTAGTCGAAAAAGCAAGTATGCTTGATCTAAATGTCCCAGAAATGACCGTTTTAGTTGGTGGTATGCGTGCGCTAAATGTAAACTATGATGACTCTCAAGAAGGAGTATTTACAACAACTCCTGGCCAGCTTAATAACAAATTCTTTGTAAACTTACTAGATATGTCTACAGAGTGGAAAAAGTCTGATACAAATGCTGGAGAATATATCGGCATAGATAGAAAAACTGGTAAGCAAAAATGGACGGCTTCACCTGTAGATCTAATCTTTGGTTCAAACTCTGAGCTTAAAGCAGTAGCTCAAGTTTATGCTGAAAATGGTAATGAGCAAAAATTTGTCAATGATTTTGCTAAAGCTTGGCATAAAGTTATGATGCTTGGTAGATTTGATGTTCAAAAATAAACTTTAATTCTTATAATTTTCTCAATAATATTTCTTTTAGTTTAAAATAAATAAATATAATCCTTGATAATTAACTTGATATGTCTGTTATCTTACAAGTATTTGAAGCTTTGAAGAATTTAACTGAAATCCTTTTACAAAGTCTTGATCCCTCGTTATTTCAGAACATCACTCTAGGAATACTAGCCATATTTATTCCTTTTGTAATCGTATTTCTAACTGATATACTGAGCTCCAAGGAGAAAAAGAAAACCCAATTTGAAAAAATGGTTTTAAGTGATGAAGTTTTTGGAACTAAAAAGGTTTTTTGGTTAGCAATCTTTGGAATATTTTTCTTTTCATTTTTTTCAGGAACTAATATATCGATAACCGCAAAACTAATATGTTTATTAATTGTAGTTATTATTATTTGGGAATTTTATAAGCCATTCAAAAAACTTCTAAAATTTTCAGAGGGGGATAAACATCAATTTGAGAAATCATTTTTGAAAAAGCTAAATTTTTCTAAGTTACCCTACCTTAGTAAATCTAATAATATTAAAATAGCCAATAAGATGGTCAAATCATGGCAATCTATCTGGTATGAAGAAAATATTAATAACGAGAGAGAATTTATTGAAATATTTATTTCCCATATTGATAAAGCAATGGCGTCGAGAAAGTTTGAGCTAGCTATACAGCTATCACAAACATATATAACTAATATTAAAAAAAGAAATTTATCAGAAATTGGAATCTTCATCCTACCCAAGATTATAGAATGGGATGAATCACTTTTAGGAAATAGTGAAATATTTTTTGATAAGTTTAAAAATAAGAAAATAAATAAAAAAAGGAAAATAAGAAAGCTTCTCTCTTTATCAGAATCTATGAATTTTAATAAAAATACTTTTCATAATTGGCACTTTTTTAGAAGAAGTTTTCTAGAAGACATTATTAAAAGCGCCATTCAAAGTAATTACTTTGTTATTTTATCAGACCTCAAAATATATATTGAAGAGAAAAGTTTAGATAAATACACTACAAAAGTTAGCAAATATCAAAAGCTATTTCTAAAAAGTTTTTTTAGAGTCTTCTTTGATGAAGTATATAAAACTAAATACATGAGCTGGGATTATGAATTCCCAAATGATTGGAAAATAACAATTAAGAATAGAAATAATAGAATATCCCATCTTATATTATTTATTTTTATAGAGTTATTTCAATCTGAAATATTCAAAAAAACTAACGATGAATATAACAGAAATCTTACTGAAATTATTAGTAATATTTTTCCAACTGTTTGCCCTATGCTTTTTAAAGCCTTCATTCTGCTTTATTTTTCTGGAGAAAATATTAAATATGCAACAGAAAATGGAGGCAACTTTTTTATTATAAATTCATCAGGAGTTACTTGGTATAGTTCTGAAAATGAAACTAAAAAAGATAGAAAAGAAAAAATACAAAAACTTTTTAGTGAGCAAGAAGCTACTAAAAAGAGAGAAACTACTGGAGTTATCTTAAATTACTTTGGTAATTACTGGAGAGTAATTAGATATTTCAAAGAAGATCTATCTAAAGAGGAAAATGAAAGCTGGAGAAATCTTTCTAGCAAAGAAAAGGAAAATACAATTAAAAGAGTTAGAATAAGCAAACTTACAAAGCTAAAAAATACCATTAATGATAATGAGATAAAAGAATATTGCAAAGAATCTAAACTAAAAGAATATAATAGAAAAAGCTTTTTGGAATTAGTTGAGCTTTTGATTAATGAGCTAAATAAGTGAACTTGTAAATATTTTTTTTTAATCTAATATGTAATTATAAGCTTCATTTTATTAAATTTCATATGCCTATAAACCTTTATCATGAAAATGACTTTCTAAGACAAAATAACAATATTGCTAAAAAAGAAAACTTCTCGCCTTTTCGTAGAGATTATGCGCGCGTTGTGCATTCTTCATCATTTAGAAGACTTCAAGCAAAGACTCAAATATTTCCAAGTTTTGAAAATGACTTTTTTAGAAATCGACTTACTCATTCTTTAGAAGTAGCTCAAATAGCCAAATCAATTGCTGTTAAACTAAATGCTGAACATGATCTTAATCTTGATTATGACCTTATCGAAACAGCTGCTCTTTGCCATGATATTGGTCACCCTCCTTTTGGACATAATGGTGAAGTTGCCCTAAATAAAAAAATGCGTAATTTTGGTGGCTTTGAAAGTAATGCTCAAACACTTCGCCTAATTTCCCACACTGCAAAGAAAGATGTTGATCAAAAACAAAGCTTTGGTCTTAACCTAACTTATAGAACTCTTGCAGCAACTATAAAATATGATAATCTAATACCTCCTATTAGTGACCTTGGGCAACTAACTAAAGGATACTACAATGAAGAGGCTAGACTTATTGATGATATTAAGCAAAAATTATTACAACCATATAATTTAACACCTACAGAAAATAGCTTCAAAACTATTGAATGTTATATTATGGATGTAGCTGATGATATTGCTTATTCAACTTATGATGTAGAAGATGCTCTTAAAGGAGGCTTTATTGATCCACTATCTATGGCTAGTATTGATGATGGGCTTCTTGAAAAGATTTTTAATGCTATGCCTAAGGATCTTGAAATAACTAGAGATGAGATTAAATTCATCTTAATGGATATTTTTTCAAAGTATATTGATTTTGATTCTGACTGCAGAGATATTTATAAAATTTCTAAAAACATAGCTAATAATAGTCTTTTACGGACAAAGCTAACCTCAAAACTAGTAAATAGTTGTATCCAAAATATCGAAATTGATATAAATCAAAAAGCACCTATTATCTCTAAAGTTTATCTGAATGATCAAGTCAGAAAACAAGTTGAAGTTCTAAAAAAATATATTTTATTTAAGATAATAAAATCACCAAAACTTAATGTTTTGAGATATAGAGGTAGGGAAATTATATCTGAAATTTTTGATATTTTGATTAGCTCTGATACAAATGAGAGTCTTCTACCTGATGATATTGGGGCAATATTTTACAACACTCACAACGCCCAAGGTAAAGCTAGAATTATCTGTGACTATATATCATCAATGACTGATAGATATATAATTGAGCTTTATAATCAATTTAAATCTGATCCTTCTTCAATGATATTTAAACCTTTTTCATAAAAAAGCTAGCTCCAACAATTCCTACCAATGAAACTACACATGCAGAAATAATTAGATATATAGGAACTAATAAACTATTAGTAACAGAGATTAAAGATATTGTAAGTGCCGGAGCCCCTGCTGAGAATACTAAATATCCTAGATTATAAGATATTCCATAACCTCTACATCTATATTCTAATCTAAAGAAATTGGTTATTATGACATTATATGTTGAAGCAAAAAATCCCATAACTATAGATAGTATGATAAAACTCGCAAAAATATCTTTACCATCAATTATGTTTTTATAGAAAATAGGACTTATCACCATTGATATAATAATCAAAAATGCCAACATCTTAGCTTTAGAAACATAATCACTAATAAAACCACCAACCAAACAGCTTATTGCCATAATTATAGATCCTGTTAAGAGTAAATCTGATAGATCAAATTTAGAAGGTATATACATCTTTTGGAATGTTGGTAAGAATAGATACAACTGAGTAAATAGCATTGCAATAGCAGCAACTAAAAATATACCAACTATTGTTTTAATAACAAATATTCCTCTTGAAGAAGTTCTACCTTGATTATTTGCTATAGCCTCTTTAACCTGAGGTAAATCAATAACATTTTTTCTTAAAAAGAATAAAGCTAGAGTAAAACATGCTCCTAGAAAATACCCTATTCTCCAACCATACTCATGCACAAAGTTTTGACTAGTAAGATGATTTAATAAGAATAAAACTAATGATGTCATCATAACCCCAAGGCTCAAGCAGCAAAACACCATACTAGTTACAAAACCTTGCCTTTTTGGATAATTCTCTACTATATAAACTACTGAAACAGGTATTTCTGCACCAATAGCTAATGCCTGAATACAACGAAGAAGTACAAACAATATAGTAGCTAATACTCCTATACTTCCAATAGTTGGTAAAAAGGCTAATATTATTGTTGAGAAAAATAATAAAGCCATGTTTAAGCGAAGTATAAATGCTCTTCCTTTTATATCTGCAATATAGCCAAACCCCCAAGCGCCCAAAGGTCTAATTATGTAGCCAACTATATATACAAGAAAAACTAATAGCATTCCACTGATAGAGCTACCCCTATCAAAAAACTTATCTTCAATAGTTAGAGCAAAAACAAAGTATATCGCTGTGTCATAATACTCAAAAGCAGCACCTAAAGTTGAAAACAGTAGTCTCTTATATTCTTTCATTTAATGATTCTTTTAAAAAATTTTATATATATTAGTACAATATTAACGATAATCAAATATTAATGAGCATATGCAGGTGAAAGATCTATTATCTCAATAGAAAAAGCATATTTATCTATATCTAGCTTCAAACTATCAATAACCTTTTCTTTTAAGTTTTTAGATATTTTAGTCAGATGATCCTGATTACGTCCAGCTAAAATTTTAATTTGCATATGAATAAGCTTTTTATCTTCAGCACCAGCAACTCTACAATATTCATAGTTATAAACTCTAACCCTAAACCCTTGTATTTTCGTAGGTAAGTTTTCTATTAAATATTCTTGCGTAATATCTAGTATTTGTTTTGTTTCTTGAATATTAATTTCCTTAGGTATTTCTAATACTATATGAGGCATCTCAATCTCCTTTTATAAAAAAGTCTCAATATATTTAGCCTTTAGAATAATACTAACAACTCTCATAATCCATAGTTTTCAAGCAATTTAAATAAAGTTCAATAAGATAGGGTCATAGCATTTTACAAAACATGCTCTAGAGACTATAATCATTTATTTTAGTTAACTACATTCTGTGTTCTAGAAGCTAAAAATGATTCAATATTATCTTTTATTACATCTAGTATTTTATTCATAGCCTCTATACTTGTCCAAGCTATATGTGGAGTTATATAACAATTATCTAATTTATTAAGGTCATTTTTAATACTTGGTGGCTCTTGTGCTAATACGTCAAGACCTGCTGCTTTTATTTCATTTGTACTGAGCTTATCATATAAAACTTTCTCATCAATAAGATTACCTCTACTAACGTTTATTAATATAGAGCTTTTTTTCATCAATGATAGCTCTTTTGATCCTATTATATTTTTTGTTTCTTTAGTTAGTGGGCAATGTAAACTTACAATATCACTATTTTTAAGCAACTCATTTAAGCTTACAAAACAGACTGATTCATCATTATATTTAGATCTACTATATACTAAAACCTTCATCCCAAATACTTTTGCAATAGAGCTAACCTTTTTTCCAATATTACCAAATCCAATTATCCCTATTGTCATATTTGATAGCTGATTCCAATGATTACTTATTAAACACCACTCTTTACTAATTGCCCAAGAATCATTTTTAACAGAACTAACATTTAATGATATTTTATTAATTATGTGCAATATTAATGCAAATGTATGCTGTGCAACAGCATCTGTCCCATAAGCAGGTACATTAGTTACGGTTATGTTATATTTTCTTGCCGCAATAAGGTCAATAGAATTAACACCTGTTGACATAACGCCTATATATCTTAATTTTGGAGCTACTTTAAAATGCTCTTCTGATAAGATTGATTTATTCACTATCACAACATCAACACCTGATATTCTCTTTATAATCTCATCAGAACTAGTCTTATCATAAATTTTGACGTTACCAAACTTTTGTAGAAAAATAAAATCTTCCTTTTTGTATGGTGCTGTTTCTAATACGACAATATTTAACATATACTCTCCCATTCTTTCTTTTATGGTTATTATCTAATATCTACTTTAATAGTTTCAAAATAATTATAATTCTTGTCGTTTCTTTAATGCAAAAGCTTCTAAGAAACTCCTTTTTTTAAGTAAGTTTTTAATGGTGGAATTAAAAAAATAGTCCTAGCTATATAGAATAATATCAAAGTCATCCATAAACCATAATTTTCAAACTAGTCTAATAAAATTACTGCTATAATATAAGCTAAAGCCGCTAAAATCATAGCGTTACTCATTGCTACAGTTTTTAATAACCCAACAAAGACCCCATCGATCCAAAAGCTAAAACTAGCTGCTATAGGAATTAATATCGAAAATAAAATATACTTATTAACTTGGTATTTCACATCAGCTAAAGATGTAAATATAGTAATTATATGATTTTTAAAGCAAGCATAAATAAATATTAAAATAAATGTCACTATTAAACTCTGTAATAATGTCTTTCTCACAACCTCTTTAAATATACGTTGATCATTATCTAAATAAGCTTGAGCAACTAGTGATTCTGTAGTGTTAGCTAAAGCATCAAGAAACATGGCTATAAATAAACTAACTTCAATCAATATTGTATTTGCTGCTAAAACCTCTTTACCATATTAAGCTGAAAATAAATAAAAGGAATTCATTGATAACAATAAACACAATGAACGTATAAAAATATTGGTATTAAGCTTTAAAAAAGGTACATATTCACTAATTGTAAAGTAATCAAATCCTTTAAGAGTATTTTTTATTTTTACTCCTTTGCTCACAAAGAATCCATAAATTTTTATAAGTAAAAATATAGTTGTAAAACAATATGCAAATACTAAAGAGATCGCAACTCCCACAACATTATATTGCATATATATAACCCAAAACACGCTGGAGCTTGTTGCTAAGATCATTAAAATCAAAGAACTATATAAGACTACTTTTGTCTTACCTATACTTATGAAAAAGCCTAAAAATATAAAATTTAATAATGCAAACCAAAACATATATATAGCAATATTATAGAACTCAACAAATAAAGTTTTCACATCTCTATCAGTTTAGGACCAAATTCAAGATTAAAGGTTTCAATATAAAAATAATTACTGCAATAATACTTGCAACAATTACAGCTCTTAGAACTATACAAAACATTTCCTCAACGTCATTAATATTTTGTGCTATTAAACCAGTTAAGCTCATCCTAAAAAAAGCAAATAATAAACATATAACATTTACTATAGAAACCCCTAAGCCAATAGCTGCTAAATAACTACTATTATTAAGATGCCCAATAATAGAAGTATTAACTATTCCTACCATTGGTAAAACCAAATTAGAGAATATTAAAGGTAAAGATAATAAAAAATTCTTTTATGCATTTGCAGTAATCAAAAATTAATATACCAAAAATTATAGCATTTTAAGTGCTTTGTAATTGACCGAATATATTATGATTTTCAGGTTAACTATTAGTCAAAATATATGCTACTAAGTATTTATTAAAATCTAATAAGTCCTATTAAATTTACATATATTCGCACTCATAATTTTAAGATATTATTAACACAAATAAAGATAAAATAAACCATCTAAGATACTTAGCATAAGTTTGATTTAGCAAAGTTATAATAAATGACTATTATGTTTTTTTTTAATTGCTAATTATTTTTTTGTGGTCATATAATAAAAATATAAAACAGATATCTTACATTCTTATAAATTTATAAAGGAGATGAATCATGAAAAACAAACTAAAGTTAACACCTGCTATGATATGTACTTTAATAGGCATAGGATCTTTTACAATGGCTAACGCTACAGAAGCTTGGTCTACTAATGATCTATCATCCTATGTTGCAGGATCAACAGTAACAGATAATGGTAAAACTTATAAATGTAAAGGTTGGCCTGCTTCAGGATGGTGTCAAATAGCTGCATATAAACCAAGTGGGACGTATGGTAGCGATGCTTGGGATATCGTTGGCAACAGCCCAACTCCAACTCCAACTCCAACTCCAACTCCAACTCCAACTCCAACTCCAACTCCAACTCCAACTCCAACTCCAACTCCAAC
>NZ_JBGCTX010000070.1:0-11896 GCF_041102755.1 Francisella sp. 19X1-34 | reverse complement strand
TATAGTCATTTTTTAGACAAGAAATGTAGATTTTCAAAATTTACTCCAATTATTGCTTAGATTGCAACACTCCCATTTTGTTATTTTGGAATTTGTTTACGACACGTAATATTGATTGATCAATTACTTTTGTTCTAAGTAATATACCAAATGAGCCTCCAATTATTAGTAAGAACGCAATTATAGCAACAGCACCACCATCTTTAGAGCCAGATGTCATGCCATCATAAATAAAGCTTGTAAAGCCTCTGTTCTCAGAGCTATCTTTTGCAAATATTTTTACAGGATTAGCTTCTGGAGTGCCCTTAGAGTCTAGTTTGAATTTGAAGCTATCTGCAATAAGTACACTTCTTGAATGAGTTTGTCCATCAGAAGTATACTGGACATTTCTTACATTAAATTTACCTACAGGAATAAAGTAGCTAGCAATAGCCACAAGTATTGCGATACAAAATAAAATTACTAATGTATCAGGCATTTGGATTTTTTTGGTATTCTTCATTTGTAGAAAAAATTATTACTTCTATTTAGATTATCAGTATTTGTAAGAAAAATGCAGATTAAATAGCAATTAAAATTTTGTGAGTTTCCATTAGAAAATCAATATAAAAAATATATGGATATTTAATTATGGCTAACCTAAGATTATATTTTTTTGATAAAAATTTTTAAATATCAAGGTTTTTCTTATAAAAAGATATTTGTTAAATCTAGATTAATTACGTCTTAGTTAAACTTTTCTATAATTCTTTAGCTTTCATTAAAAACTAAGAAAATGCTGTAGTTATACCTCTGAAAATAGCTTTTTTAGCTTAGTTTTTATTTTTTTATTTAATGATGTAGCATGGAAATGTGGGCTTAAATAGGGTTCTTGAGATAAATTTAGATAAGGAGCTTATCATGAGACTAAAAAAAATAACAATCTTAACAGGATTAGCTTTGTTAGCTACTTCACAAGCATATTCACATGCTTATGTTGAAACACCGAAAGGGCGTCCTCTTTTATGTAATGAACGTGTAAATCAAGGGTGTGGTAATATCTCTCTTTATGAGCCACAATCATTTGAAGTCGCAGATGGTAGTTTTGAAAATGGTTCTATGGGTGATCAGGTTGGAGGAGCTGGACTTAGTGCAGCTCTTTCTGAGCAGACAGCAAGTAGGTGGGCTAAAACTGTTGTTAGGTCTGGCCCAACAACAATCAGATGGCATTTTACAGCATCACATTGGACAATTTCTCCAGCATCATTTAGAGTCTGGATAACAAAACCTGATTGGAATCCAAATATGCCATTAAGTAGAAGTGATTTTGAGGTACAATCATTAAACTGCTACAACCCAATTCCTAATTTCACAAATGCACATCCTGCTGATGCTAATAGTAAGTTTACAATGACTTGTGATTTGCCAGCAAGAACAGGATATCAGGTTCTTGCTGCTGAATGGAATGTTGGCGATACTGGAGCTAGTTTCCTTAATGTTATAGATGTTGATTTTACAGATGCACATCCTGCTGGAACAGTTATATTGCCAAGTGGGGATACTGATAACGGAGGTACTGATAATGGAGGTACTGATAATGGAGGTACTGATAATGGAGGTACTGATAATGGAGGTAGCGCAGGTGGCCTGCAAGAGTATGACCCAAATAAAAGCTATCCAGATCGTGGTACAGAAGTTATTTATGAAGGAAAAGTTTATGCTAGCAAATGGTGGGTAAATCCAGGCCAGATTCCAGGAGCTATTCAATGGGGTCCATGGGAGTATATTAGAGATCATGAGCAAACAAACCCATCTGATCGTTTTCCTGTTAAAATGAATACTTTCACAATTAATGATGAGGATGTTCGCGAAGGAGATAGAGTGATTTTGCAAGTCTCTAAAGATGGAGTAATGAAAGAGTATGATCTTGTAACAGTTCCTCGAGGTATGTCAGCGAATGATTTAATTAAAGAAATGACAGCAAAAATTAATCAGATTAGCACACAAGAACTTAACAGTAGCATTATCGCGGGAGTTAAAGACAATAATGGCAATGTTGTACCAAATGATGAGCTTGTTAGTATTTATCAAGTAGCAACTAAGCCTTATAGTGATATTAGCTTCCAATATTATCAAGGAGAACATCATCTTAAAAATGAACTTCATTTAATGGGCTTTGAAGATCAATATGATTTAAACTCAAATGGCTCAGTAAACATAACAGCGAAGATTATGTCGCATGCATCAGATAAAACAAATGTATTTGTAACATTACAAGATAGTAGTGGAAAAGCAGTATATGATAAGAGAGATATACAGATAGATCCGATGCAGACATATGATTTATCATTAACTGCTCATAATCTGCAACCAGGTGAATATGATCTTATTATTGGAAGTGTTCTTCAAGGAGCACCAATTTGGCAGAAAGATATGAAAATTCAGCTGGGAGAAACTCCTGCTAATATTAGTGAATATGATACAAATACTAAATATAAGGCTGGAGATAAAGTTAAAGTTGGTAGCTCGATATATGAGTGTAAAGGCTGGCCATATACAGATTGGTGTTCAGTATCTGCCTATAGACCAGATGGTATATATGGTGATCAAGCTTGGATTAAATTATAAAAATCATTATTAGAACTAGTTCTAATAATGTCTACTATAGTCTTCTAAATATTATTTAATGCAATATCAGAAAATTATGTTTCTTTCTTTTTAAAATCTAAGCTTAGAAATAAGATTAGTATTATTACATGGAAAAAGTTTACTTTCATGAATTTCCTTTAGCTAATAATAAATCTTACTAATTAAGCTATTTTCAAATAGCAACGCTTTAGGAAAAATGTTATTATTATGTTCCATGATTTTTTATATTTTCATGTGTTCTGATGAATTCAAATACTAAGATTATTTTTGTTACAGGTGGGGTTGTATCTTCGCTTGGTAAAGGCGTTACAGCTGCTTCTTTAGCAACTCTTTTAGAAAGTCGTGGTTTAAATGTAACTATGATGAAGCTTGATCCATATATTAATGTTGATCCGGGTACTATGAGTCCACTTCAGCATGGGGAAGTTTTTGTTACAGAAGATGGTGCAGAGACTGATTTAGATCTTGGCCATTATGAGCGGTTCATTCGTAATAAAATGACTCAAGCAAACAACTTTACAACTGGTAGGGTTTATCAAAGTGTTTTAAAAAGAGAGCGAAAAGGAGATTACCTTGGAGCAACTATTCAGGTTATTCCTCATATTACAGATGAGATAAAAAGGCGCGTTTGTATGGGGATTGCTGATGATGTTGATGTCGCTATCGTTGAGATTGGTGGTACGGTTGGTGATATTGAATCACAGCCATTTTTAGAGGCAATTAGACAGCTAAGAATTGAGCTTGGTAGAAATAGAACTTTATTTGTTCACTTGACCCTTTTGCCATATATACGAGTTGCTGGCGAGTTAAAAACAAAGCCGACACAACATTCTGTTAAAGAGCTAAGAGGTATTGGTATACAGGCAGATGTTTTAGTTTGCAGATGTGAGCAGAGATTTGATGAAAGTGAAAAACGTAAAATAGCTCTTTTTACAAACGTTGATCAAGATTGTATTTTTACAGCTGAGGATGTTGAAACAATTTATGAAGTACCACTTAAATATAATCAGCAAAAGTTTGATGCTAAATTGGTAGAGCTTTTAAATTTAAATACTAATGAGGCGGATCTCTCAGAATGGCAAGGTGTTGTAGATACTATTAAAAATGTTAAAGGTCAGGTTACAATCGCTATGGTTGGTAAATATGTATCTTTAACGGAAGCATATAAATCTCTAAATGAAGCTCTGTATAATGCTGGCTATAAAAAAAGTGTAAAGGTGAAAATTAAGTTTGTTGATTCTGAAAATATTACAGATGAAAATGTTTCATCATATTTTGATGGAGTTGATGCGATTTTAGTGCCAGGTGGTTTTGGTAGTAGAGGTGCTGAAGGTAAGATAACCTCTATAAAATATGCTAGAGAAAATAATATTCCATTTTTAGGTATTTGTTTAGGTATGCAACTAGCTGTGGTTGAGTATGCAAGAAATATACTTGGGTTAAAAGATGCTCATTCAAGTGAATTAGATCCAGCCACTCACAATCCCGTTATAGGGCTAATAACTGAATGGCAAGCAGAAGATGGGACTATCCATCAAAGAACACATAGCTCTGACTTAGGTGGTACAATGCGCTTAGGTGGTTATAAATGTGTTTTAAAAGAAGGTTCGCGTGCTAGAGAAATATATGAGTCTAATGAGGTTGTTGAAAGACATCGTCACAGATATGAAGTAAATAATAACTATGTTGAAAAACTTGAACAAGCTGGATTAATTTTCTCTGGAAGATCAGAAGATAATAATCTAATGGAGCTTGTAGAGATACCAGGCCATAAATGGTTCATAGCATGCCAAGCTCATCCAGAATTTACCTCAACGCCAAGATATGGTCATAAATTGTTTGAGTCATATATACAGGCAGCTATCGAAAAATCTAATAATTAACGCCTAGTTTTGATATTTCATGAATAAAAGTGCTATAATTTGAATTAATAAAATATTGGAGAATACTTAAATGAGTAAACAAAAAACTTTATCTATAATTAAACCTGATGCTGTTGCAAAAAATGTAATAGGAGAAATCTACAGCCGTTTTGAAAAAGCAGGCCTAAAAGTAGTAGCATCTAAAATGAAAAAATTATCTAGAACAGAAGCAGAGGGCTTCTATGCTGTACATAAAGATAGACCTTTCTTTAGTGCATTAGTTGAGTTTATGATTTCAGGTCCAGTAATGATTCAAGTTTTGGAAGGTAAAAATGCAATAGCTAAAAATCGTGAGCTAATGGGAGCAACTAACCCTAAAGAAGCAGATGCTGGTACAATAAGGGCTGATTTTGCAGATAGTATAGATGCTAATGCTGTTCATGGTTCTGATGCTGAGGATACAGCAGCTCAAGAAATTAGATATTTCTTTAGTGACATAGAAATTTTTAGCTAAGAAGCATATCTAGTCTTAATTTTTGGAGGAGATAAGAGAATGAGTTGGTTAACAAGAGTAATAAGTAGAAGTTTAGGTACAAATGCGCAGAAGAAAGATATGCCATCAGGTATATGGAGTCAGTGTCCAAGTTGTCAAGTAACATTATATTCAGAAGAGTTACAGAATAATAAGTCAGTTTGTCCACACTGTAATTATCACTACAGAATATCTGCAAGACATAGATTAAATATCTTCTTTGATAGAGATAGTACTACTGAGCACTTTGCTAATATAGCTCCAGTTGATATGCTTAAGTTTAAAGATACAAAAACTTATAAAGATAGACTTTCTCAAGCTCAAAAGAAAACAGAAGAGCAGGATGCTTTAGTTGTTATGGATGGAACTGTAAAAGGTTTCCCAGTAGTAGCTGCTGCATTTAACTTTATGTTTTTAGGTGGTTCTATGGGGTCTGTAGTTGGTGAGAAATTTGCTAGAGGTGTTAAGCTTGCTATGGAGAAAAAAGTACCATTTATTTGTTTTACAGCAAGTGGCGGAGCTAGAATGCAAGAATCTTTGTTTTCACTTATGCAAATGTCAAAAACAAGTGCAGCATTACAAAAACTAGCAGAAGCGAAGCTACCATACTTAGTTGTTCTAACAGATCCTACTACAGGTGGGGTTTCGGCTTCTTTAGCAATGTTAGGAGATGTTCATCTTGCTGAACCAAAAGCATTGATTGGTTTTGCTGGACCTAGAGTTATTGAACAAACTGTGAGAGAAAAGCTACCTGAAGGGTTCCAAAGAAGTGAGTTCTTAGTAGAAAAAGGTATGGTTGATATGATTGTAGATCGTAGAAACTTAAGAAGTGAAGTTTCTAAATTAATAGATAAGCTGATGCCAAATCTTACAAAAATAAACCATTCTCAAGCCTTAGAACATAAAGCAGAAGAACAAGCTTAATTTATCAAAAAATGAGTATCGAAGTAAAAATAGCTAAAATCATGGCTAATCGCGATGCTCTTGCCTGCAGCTCTAGAGATTTATTATTTATACTCGCTAGATTTAATTTCAAAAAAAAATTTAAGATTATAACTATTGCTGGTACTAATGGTAAAGGTACTACGGTAGCAATGTTAGAGGAGTTGCTAACTACAAATAATAAGGCTGTTTTAAGCCATACATCTCCGCATGTATTTAAGTTTAATGAGAGAATTTCTCTAAATAAACAGCCTATTTGTGATAATGTTTTATTAGAGTTATTAGAGCGACTAGAAGAAATAACTTCTGACTATAAGCTATCGTATTATCAAATAGCATTCTTATGTGCTTGCATGTATTCGCAGAAAATTAAATTAGATTATTTAATTTTAGAAGTTGGTATTGGTGGACGTCTTGATGCCGCTAATATAATGGATCCTGATATAACAGCTATAACAAATATTGATTTTGATCATTGTGAGCTTTTAGGAGATACTTTAGATAAAATAGGTATTGAGAAAGCTGCAATATCAAGAAAAGATATACCATTATTTCTAGGTTCAAAGATGCCAAGTAGTGTTTATCAATATGCAGAATCAGCAAAAGCAATAATTTATAATGATAATTATGAATATAGTTCTACAGAATGCTTTATACATAGTTACAACATCGCTATGGGTGTAGCAGAATATCTTTTTAATAGAATGCAAATCAATTATATTCCTCGGTTAGATGATGTAAGAGCAAATGCAAGATTTAAGTTGCTTAAAGATGATAATGAGAAAAAAAGCTATGTAATTGTTGATGTTGCGCATAATCCGGCTTCGGTAAACCACTTGTTTAAGCTACTTGAGTCTAAGTTTGCTTCTAAGAAAGTTAGATATGAGGCTATATTTGGGATTCTTGCAAGTAAAGATATTGCTGAAGTTTTATCTATTGCTAAAAGCTATATCTATAAGTGGGAAGTTGTTGATCTAAAATTTTTAGACTCACGAGCTTTGGATATAGAAATCATCAAGCAAGAATTTAGCAAGCAGGGTATTATCAAAGTTGATTATAATAAGGATTTAAGCAGTATTTACCTAGCAAAGAAAAATACTGTAACGGTAGTTTTTGGATCCTTTGTTTTAGCTGGGGAATTTATAAAAGAATATGAAAAGCAAAATAGTTAAGAACGAAAAGCAAATGTTTGAGTTTGCTAAAGAATATGCTAAGAAATTAGTGCCAGGAACAGTAATTTTTTTATATGGAGATCTAGGAGCTGGTAAAACAACTTTTGTTAAGGGAGTTATAAAATCTTTAGGATATCAAGGAAATGTCAAAAGTCCGACATATACTTTAGTTGAAGATTATCAGTTTGATAACTTTAATATTTATCATTTTGATTTGTATAGATTGGCTGATCCAGAGGAGTTAGAATGGGTTGGTGCTAGAGATTATTTTAATGAAAATAGCATATGTTTTATCGAATGGCCTGAAAAAGCAAAAGGGTTTTTACCTCAAAATGCCTCTAAAATCCTTATAAAATATATACCTGAGGGAAGAGTCATAGAGTTTTGCTAAATTATCAGTGTAAAAAAAGTGTTAAAAAAATAATATATTGATATTATAGTATTTTATAAATTATGCGAAAACTCTATTTCAAATTACGGGAGAAAAAATGAAGGCCAAGTTTATAGTTGCTTTTTTATCTGTACTATTTTTTAGCTCATCATATGCAACTTTAGAGCAGTGCTATAAAAGTGGAGCTGATAAAGACTATGAGACAGTTTTAAAATCTTGTCAGCCTTATAATAAAACTGATGCTAAAGCTACAGGTTTATTAGCAGAAGCATATATCCAACTTGATGAGAATGATAAAGATGCTTTAAGTGATGCGTTATGGGCGATAGAATTCTATAAGAAAAATGGTATTCCTGAGCATGACAAGAAATCATACTCTTATCTATTATACTTAGTTGGAGAGTTATATTATTTTGGTTCTAATGATATCAAGGTTAATCAGCAAAAAGGTCTTGAATATATAATTGGAGCAGCTAAGTTAGGATATGCAATAGCTCAGAATCAATTAGGTAACTTCTATGTAAGATCTGGAAATATTCCAGCACCAAACTTTGCAAAAGCATATAAGTGGTACAAATTAGCTATTGCAAATGGTAGTTTAGAAGCTCGTAGCTCGTTCTTGATTAACAATGAGCAAAGCTTTATTGAAAGATATCCTTACTGTATATCACAAGGAAAAACTTTTATTGGGAATGCTTTCTTTACTGGTGAAGGTGACTTACCTAAGAATGTTGATGAAGCTCTTAAGTGGTATAAAATGGCTTATAAGATAGATCATATTTCACCAGTTGAAGTAGGTTTAGCAAAAGCATATATAGTAAAAGGTGACAAGAAGTCAGCTAAGAAATATGCACAAGAAGCAATAGAACAACCATATGCTCCGGCATTTGCTATAGCTGCTGAGTTATCAAATAATAATGTTGATAAGTATGCTTACTTGAGTCAAGCAGTGTCATTATATAAAACACCAGCGCTTAATTTCTGGAATCAATTTAATGCATACTGTCGTCCTAATATATCTGATAAAGGACTAAGTGTTGCACAAGCAGAGTTAGCTAAGATTAAATTGTCTCAAGAAGAGCTAGCTCAAGCAAACAAAAAAATCAAAAGTTTCCAAGATAGCTGGCAGAAGAAACCAACTGAGAATTCATAAAATAGATAAGTCTTATTTTTAAGATGAAAAAGTTTTTCTCAAATAGTTTCATTGTTTCTTTTTTTTTATTTCTATCAAAAATCTTAGGTTTTGTTAGGGATTTATTACTAGCAAGTTTTTTTGGTAGTAGCTTTAGCTTACAAGCATTTCTTATAGCTTTTAGATTTCCTGAATTTATTCGTAAAGTTACCTCATCCGGAGCTCTGACTCAGATTGTAAACCCTTATTTCAACAGAGAAATAAATGTTAGAGATAAGAGGTTTATCGTAAGTATATTGTATTGTATAGCTATAGTTATGCTAATAATAACACTACTCTTGATAGCGTTTAGCAATTTGTGGATAGATATTTATGCTCATGGCTTTGTTGATAAAGGTAATTCTCATCAACTTGTGAGAGACATGTTTGTCATTATGATACCTTATATACTTTTTAATAGTATGATGGGGTTTATATCTGCAGTATTAAATAGTTATAGTCGTTATTTTGTATCATCACTTCTGCCAATAGTTTTAAATGTAGTGATGATCATTGGGATTGTAATATCACCAGCTTTAAATATCTCTATTTGTAGTGTTGCTTATAGTGTTCTATTAGCTGGATTAATTCAGGTATTAATAGGATTTTTTGCACTATATAAGTTAGTAGGAAGCTTTGAGTTTAGTAGAGATATTTTTTTATTAAAAGATATTAGATCAAGAGTTTTTCTAAAAAAACTTCCAGGTGCTTTTTTTGGTACAGCAATCTTACAAATAAATGGATTAATAGAGACATTTTTTGCTTCTTTTTTAATATCTGGAAGCTTAGCTTGGTTGTATTATGCAGATAGGGTAAATCAATTTATCTATGGTGTGTTTGGTACTGCTATAGCAGTAGTAATGATTCCATATTTAACAAAATGTAGGGCTGATAAAGATAAGTTTATTCGAACCTTATCATGGGTTATAAAGTTAACGTTATTAATAACAATACCAGCAGTTATAGGGTTATTTACGTTGGCAAAGCCTATTGTTATTACATTATTTTATTATGGACATTTTAGTTTTAAAGATGTTGATTATACTTATCTAGCAATGTTGGGATATTTACTTTCATTATTCTGCTTTGTGATTGTTCGAGTTGTAGTATCTGCTTTGTATACTCAAAGTAGAACCTCAATAGTTTTTTATATAAGTCTTTGGTGTTTAATCCTTAGTATTGTATTAGATTTAATAGTTGTATATTTCTTTGCTAATGATAAATATGCCTTTATGTATCTAGCATTTGTTAGTTCAGGAGTAGCTTTTATAAACCTCTTTACTCAACTTATGGCCTTGTCTGATTTTAATCTTAAAAAATTTTTGATGCTTTGTTTGCCTGTTACTATCTTAGTAAGAATAGTAATAGCCTGCATACTTATGGTTTTTGTGCTAAAACTATTTAATTTGAATGATAGCTATTGGATCACATTATCTATGTTTGAAAGGTTAAAAAATATGTG
Organism: Francisella sp. 19X1-34; assembly: GCF_041102755.1. Lineage (NCBI taxonomy): Bacteria > Pseudomonadati > Pseudomonadota > Gammaproteobacteria > Thiotrichales > Francisellaceae > Francisella > Francisella sp. 19X1-34. Next base: position 1,736 of record NZ_JBGCTX010000070.1, on the reverse strand, counting down.
CTTGATTGTATTGATTGGTTTTTTTGTATATATAAGCGTAATTGTTATTTTAGGAACATTTAGATCATTAAAAGTAACAGATTCCTAAAAATTGTTTGCTGATTAGTTTATACTTGTTAGTTAGGTATTTATTTGGGATTAGTAATGTACGATTTTAAAAAAATTAATAACCTTCGTGGCATAGAAAGAGAAACTTTACGTATCAAATTTGATGGTGGATTAGCCCATTCACATCATCCTTATAAACTTGGTCATAAACTCACTAATGATAGTATAACAGTTGACTTTTCTGAGAATCTGCTTGAGTTGATCACATCTCCTCATTCTAGCGTTGATAATGTTTTTAATGAACTAGAGGCTCTAGGGGCCTTTACGTTACAAAATATGAGTGATGATGAGATAACTCTAAACACGAGCATGCCTTTATCAACAAGTGAGAGTGAAATTCAAGAGGCTGATTTTGGTAAATCTAATTCAGGGGAAATGAAGCAAACCTATCGTAAAGGCTTGTCGGTTAGATATGGTAAAGTGATGCAGATCATTGCAGGAATACATTACAACTTTTCATTTGATAAAGAATTGATTCAAGCTAAAGCAAATCAAAATAATGTTTCTTTTTCGGATGTTTATTTTGATATTATAAATAATTATTTTGAATTTATGTGGTTGTTGCCTTATCTATTTGGAGCTAGTCCAATATGTGCGAAAAGTTCTGTTAAAGATAAGCCTGACTATTTAGTAGACCTGGATGAAGAATTTTATATAGGAAAATATGCAACAAGTCTTAGAATGAGCGATCTTGGTTATACAAGTCCTGCGCAAAAAGATTTGGCAATATCTTATAATGATGTTAACTCTTATGTAAGGGATCTTATAAAGGCTACAGATGAAATATTTGAAGAGTATAAAGCTATAGGTTTATATGACTCTAAGGGAGAAAGAATACAGTTAAATGAAAGTATCTTACAAATAGAAAATGAGTATTATAGTGCCATTAGACCAAAACAAGTTGCCAAAAGATGCGAAAGACCTGCTTGTGCTTTATCAAATAGAGGAGTTGAATATATAGAAGTTAGAGTTTTAGATGTTGATCCTTTTGCAACAAATGGTATAAGTAAAAATACAGCTTTATTTATAGAAGCAATGCTTATGACTTGTTTTGAAGAAAAGAATATACGTTATGATAAAAGCTCTATAAAACAAGCTAAACGAAACTTAACAGCTGTCGCAATAGAGGGACGTAATCCAAAACTTAAGCTTTGCAAAATTAGTAGTGATAATGATGAAATATTGCTAAAAGACTATGCTTTAGAGCTATTTGAAAAAATTGAAAGTACTGCTAAAAAAATGTCTCAAGAGTATTTAGATGTAGTTCAAATTGAGAAACAAAAAGTATTAGATGTATCTAAAACACCGTCGGCTAAGATCATTGATATTGCAAAAGAAAAAGGATATAAAAACTTTGTCTTAGAAACTTCTAAAAATGTCTCAAAAGAATTTAGAAACTTTAAGCTCTCTGAGAAAATGAAATCAAAACTAGAAGAGCAGGTTAGAAAATCTGTTGTTGCTGAAAAAGAGCTTGTAGAGAGCGATAATATTTCTCTAGATGAGTATGTTAATAGATATTATGAGTCATCAAAAGATTGCTGTTGATCTAAGAGACCCTTTACAGACTTTTGTGTAAATTTTTCATAGGCTACCAATCCTATCTTCAAATTTAATCATAAAATGTGCAA
>NZ_JBGCTX010000069.1:0-12548 GCF_041102755.1 Francisella sp. 19X1-34 | reverse complement strand
TTATGATTAAATTTGAAGATAGGATTGGTAGCCTATGAAAAATTTACACAAAAGTCTGTAAAGGGTCGAAAAATAATGGAATTAGCAATATCTATACTAGGATACATAACACAGTTTACACAAGTCGTTGGATGGAGGATAAATTTACTCTTAGGGACTTTTCTTTTTGTAAGTTTATCAGCTTTTACATTTTCTGATGGCCTATATGCTAATGCTATCATTAGAGCTTTAGCCGCGATTGTTTGTTTTTTAGGCTTTTTAAATTGGAAAACATCTATTTACTATTTTAAAAAATGGCATTTGATACCTTATTTGATAGTAGTTTTGATTGTTGCTATGATTCAGATTCAGTTTACAAATAATCCTTTACCAATTTTAGATACTGTTGTTGCATCTATGGGTCTTATAGCAACATTCTTAATGGCAGTTAGAAGTATTTATTGTTGGCTTTTTTTGATTACATTAAATGCTTTAGAGACAGTAATGTTTTTTATGGTCCATAATTATTATCTATCACTAATGCAACTTGTATATATGCTAACATCTGTTATAGGTATTATCATCTGGAAAAAAAGAGGTGTTGATAGATCTTTGTCATAGTTTGCTCTTGAAGCTGTAGAAGAGTCATTATTTTAGATATAATTCACTTAGATAGCATAAATTTATAGTAGATACATATGTATAAAAAAACCTATATTTTAAATCCCTTAGTTAGTGAAAATGAATTTATTAAGCAAAAGCCTGAAGCTGTTGCACTACCTAAGTTTGAGGATGTTAAAGATAAGTTACCACAAGTTTATTGGCAAGATCATCAAGCTCATATTGATTGCTATTGGAAAGCATGGCAAATAGCATTTGATAATTTAAAACAACCTACACCAGAAAGTGGCTTTATTAAGAATTTTATTGATACTGCATATAATGGCAATATTTTTATGTGGGACACATCTTTTATGATGATGTTTGGTATCTATGGACGTAGAGCTTTTGATTTTCAAGCAACTTTAGATAACTTTTATGCAAAGCAGCATCCAGATGGTTTTATCTGTAGAGAGATAAGTGCCGAAACTGGTCAAGATTTGTTTCATAGGTATGATCTTGTAAGTACCGGACCAAACTTATTTCCATGGGCTGAATGGATATATTTTCAGCATACTTCTGATGTGGCTCGTTTAGAAAAGATCTTCCCAGTTTTAGTTGCATATCATAAGTGGCTTAAGGAATATCGTACTTGGAAGGATGGAAGTTACTTTTCAAGTGGCTGGGGTACAGGTATGGATAATCAGCCACGCTTAGAAGCAGGATATAACCAAAATTTTAGTCATGGTCATATGAGTTGGTTAGATACAAATTTACAGCAAATCCTCTCAGGTAAGATCTTGATGGCTATTGGTGAGGTGATCGAGAGATGGCAAGAGATCGAAGATATAATCGATGAGACTGAGGCTTTAGAAAAGTTTGTTAATGAACAGATGTATGATAAAAAAACTAAGTTTTATTATGACAGGTTAAAAGATGGTAGTTTAAATACAGCTAAATCTATAGGAGCTTTTTGGGGGCTTGAAGCTGAGATATTTTCTGAAAGTAGAGTTAAAAATATGTGCCAGTATCTAAGTGATGATAAGTACTTTAAAAGAGCTCATATGGTTCCATCACTATCACATGATGACGATAAGTATAATGATCTTGGCAGGTATTGGCAGGGCGGTGTATGGGCACCGACTAATTACATGCTTTTAAAAGGTTTAGAGAAGTACAATGAGCATCGTTTAGCTTTTGATATTGCCTTAAACCATAATACTAATGTTGTGAAAGTTTTTGAAGATACAGGAACTTTATGGGAGAATTATGCACCTGAAAAAATTGTCCCAGCAAAACCAGCAAAACCAGATTTCGTTGGTTGGACGGGTCTATCTGCAATAAATGTACTTATTGAAAATGTTTTTGGCGTTCAGCCAGACGTACCTAATAATGAAATTCATTGGCATATAAATCTAAAAGATGAGAAGTTTGGAGTATCTAATTATCCTTTTGGAGAAAAAAATACACTTAAACTATCTTGTGATAGCTCAATTATAGAAGAAGATGGCTTCCCTAAGTTGGAAATACAAGCTGAAGAGCCTATAACTATAAATGTTTATTTTGAGAATAATAAGAAAACTATAAAACTTTAATCTAAAAATTATATTGCTTCGTTTTCTTTATCACTATGAGTTAGTTTTGCAAAAGGCAGTACTAGTACTATAAGTACACATATTGTAAATCCAGTCACTATTGCAAAAGCAGTGACACCACCTATTGAGCCAAATAATATACCTAGTATTTTTGAAGATCCACTATCAAAAATAGCTCCAGCTATCATAACTAAGCTTATCATTAGTGCATGCTTTCCTCTTGGAAGACTAGTCATCATAAGAGATACAAGAGTAGGGTATACAGGACCAATAAGAATACCTAAGACAGGCAGCCCATATGCGATTATCGGTACACTAAATATGTTTGAAGCATCTACTCCAGCACCTGGAACAATATTGCTTAATGTTACAGCTATAAGTATCAAAGAGATAATAAAGTTAATAAAGAAATACTTATACCAAGATATATATCTAGTAAATATAGCGCCAATAAGTCTACCTAAACCTAAACCTAGGGTAAATAGGCTTGCTAGCTGAACACTTATGAATTTTGGAATTTCTAATATCTGATTATAGAAAGCAGCTAACCATGATCCAACTCCTTGTTCTAGAGATTCATAACAAGCAAATAAAATTAGAAAGATTATTAGAGTTACTAGTGGTAGAGTTAATATTTCTTTATATTGTTTAAGGATAGGCTTACTTTCTTGATCTTGTATGTTACTCTCATCAAATGGTGTAAATGTCCAAAGTAGGAATAAGATAAGACATAAAGCACAAATTACCCAGAAAGCATATGTCCAAAGAGCGGGATTTCTTTCTAGGAAGTATGAGAACATCCACATACCACCAAAGCTACCAAAAGTATATATTCCTTCCATGAGGTTTATAAAGCTGGCGTGCTCTTCTTTGGTGTCAGTTACAAGTCCTACAGAACTATATGCAACCACCTTTAAAACCACGTTTGAGATACCAATTAATACAAGATAACCTCGAATCATCCAAATAGAGTTTACAAAAGGGATGAAAAAGCAAAAAGCAAAAAGAACAACATAATTTAGCATTAAAGACTTTCTATATCCGACTCTCATCAGTAAAGCAAACATTACAAAAGATAGAACAATTCTAGTTAAGTTTTGGTAGCTCTCTAAGGATCCGGCGGCACTATGGGATATCTTATAGTATGTGACAGCTTGCATCACAAACGTAGGTAGACCACATGTTAGTATACTCAGACTAACAAAGGTCAGAATGATCTTAAATTTAGCTAATTGTTTTTCATTCATTGTAAAATTTCCTCGTAGTTATAAATTTTGATTATATCGTCTAAAAGTTCTTTGCTAGAGGTGGCTATTATATCGCCAGTATAATCCATAGTGAGCGTATCGCCATTTGCTGCAGCTATTGCACCTCCTGAGTTTTGTATCAGTTTGATAACAGGAAGGTAGTCGTAAGTATCTAACATAGGTTTTATTACTATGTCTATACTTCCCATAGCAAGCAAACCAAAAGCATAAGCTTCGGCTTCCCATGCAACTATTTTTGCTTGATTACGAATATCTTTAATAAAGTTAGTTTTATTCTCAAAAAGATATGGAGAAGATAAAATAATCTTAGTGTCTTGAAGAGATTTTTTACCACTAGTTTTTATAATAGTATCTTTGTTGTATATGGATTTATTGTTATATGCTGTCCATCTTTCATTAGTAAATGGCTGATCAACAAGACTAAATATAGCCTCACCTTTATAAAATAGTCCTATTAGAATACAGAAAAGTGGTCTTCCTAAAATATAACTATCGGTGCCATCTATTGGATCAACTATCCACATATAGTCTGAATTTGGATTTACTGTACTTTCTTCTTCGCCAATTATGCCATGATCAGGAAAGTTCTCTAATATTGTTTCTCTAATGATTCTCTCAGCTTGTTGATCTGCTAGAGTTACAAGAGAGTTGTCATCTTTTGATACTATTGTATTAGCTTTACGATAATACTTATTAAGAATTACGCCAGCTTTATCCGCGGCTGTATTTATAGTCCTAATAATTTTTTCTGTGATCATTATTTTGGGTTAGAGAAATAAATATCTATTTATGAGTTTGACAAAGATTTTGCTATTTTTCTAGAAAGTATTTTGTTTAAATGACAAAGTTTTAAAGAATATTTAATTTGTAGTTTTTATACATATATATTTTTAGGGACAATATTGTTAAAATTATCTGCATTAATTTTTCTATAAATTTACATATTTACAGCATCATAAAGGCTTAAACAAATGAATAAAAACTATAATCCAAAAGAAATAGAACAGTCTAATTATCAAAATTGGGAAGCTTCAGGTAAGTTTGCTTGTGGGAATACAAATTCTAAAGATACATTTGCAGTAATGCTACCACCACCTAATGTCACAGGTACGCTACATATGGGACATGGTTTCCAGATGACTTTGATGGATATTCTTACACGATTTAATCGTATGACGGGTAAAGACACACTTTGGCAACCAGGTACTGATCATGCTGGTATTGCGACACAAATGGTAGTTGAAAGACAACTTAATGCCCAAGGTATCTCAAGACATGACTTGGGACGTGAAAATTTTGTAAGTAAAGTTTGGGAGTGGAAAGAACTATCAGGTGGCACTATCACATCACAAATGCGTAGAATCGGAGCATCTCCAGATTGGGATCGTGAGAGATTTACAATGGATGATGGCTTATCTGATGCTGTTAAGAAGTGTTTTATCAAATTATACGAAGATGGTTTAGCATATCGTGGTGAGAGACTAGTAAACTGGGACCCTAAGCTAAAAACAGCAGTTTCAGACTTAGAGGTTGCCCAGATAGATAAACAGGGTTCTTTATGGCATTTTATATATCCGGTGGCTGATAGTGATGAGAAGATTATAATTGCAACAACTCGTCCAGAGACAATGCTTGGTGATATGGCTGTTGCAGTTCATCCAGAAGATGAAAGATATACTCATTTAGTAGGTAAAATGATAAATCTACCACTTACGAATAGACAAATTCCAATTATAGCAGATGACTATGTTGAGAAAGATTTTGGTACAGGTTGTGTAAAGATTACTCCAGCTCATGACTTTAACGATTATGAAATGGGTAAAAGACATGATTTACCAATGATGAATATCTTAACAGATGATGCAGCCCTAAATACAAATGTACCGTCAAAATATCAAGGTTTAGATAGATTTGCAGCACGTAAGCAGATAGTTGCTGATATGGATGCACTAGGCTTGTTAGATAAGATAGAGCCACATGCTCTTAAAGTGCCTACTGGTGATAGAACAGGAGAAGTTTTAGAGCCATATTTAACTAAGCAATGGTTTGTTAAAGCGGATGTGCTTGCAAAACCTGCGATAGAAGCTGTAGAGAATGGTACGGTGAGATTTGTACCTGATAATTGGAAAAATACATATTTTTCTTGGATGAGAGATATTCAAGATTGGTGTGTATCACGTCAACTTTGGTGGGGACACAGAATCCCTGCTTGGTATGATGACGCTGGTAATGCTTATGTTGGTGAAGATGAAGCAGATGTTAGAGCTAAGTATAACCTATCTGATGATGTAGCTATCAGACAAGATGAAGATGTATTTGATACATGGTTCTCATCGGCATTATGGCCATTTAGCACATTAGGTTGGCCTGAGAAGACTCCTGAATTAGAGAAATATTATCCAACAAGTGTGCTTGTAACTGGTTTTGATATTATCTTTTTCTGGGTGGCTAGAATGATGATGTTTGGTATGTACTTTATGAATGATGTACCGTTTAGAGATATCTATATCACGGGGCTTATTCGTGATAGTGAAGGTCAAAAAATGTCTAAATCTAAAGGTAATGTTTTAGATCCTGTGGATTTGATAGATGGTATTACATTAGATGAACTTTTGCAAAAGAGAACTACTGGTCTAATGCAGCCACAAATGAAAGCTAAAATTGAGAAGGCAACGAAGAAAGAGTTCCCAGAAGGTATAAGTGCTTATGGCTCAGATGCAGTGAGATTTACGTATGCCGCATTAGCTTCTACATCTCGTGATATTAGTTTTGATACTGCTAGGGTAGAGGGGTATCGTAACTTCTGTAACAAGCTTTGGAATGCTTCAAGATTTGTGATGATGAATTTAGATGATTATAAAGTTTGTGATAATTATGAGCTAGGTGTTGCAGATAAGTGGATTTGGAGTGTTTTAAATAGTGCTGTAGCTGATATACATAGACAACTTGCTAATTATCGCTTTGATATGGTGGCAAATACTATTTATGATCTTGTGTGGAATAATTATTGTGACTGGTATGTTGAGTTTGCTAAGGTTGCTTTAAAAGATGAATCTTTATCTGAGAAGCAAAAAAATGGTGTTAAATATACTCTTACTAAAGTTCTAGAGAATATCCTTGCTTTAGCACACCCATTAATACCATTTATTACAGAGAGTATTTATCAGCAATTAAAAACTCATCTTGATAATGCTAAAGAGACAATTATGGATGTTAGCTATCCTGTAGCTACTCAAGATTTAGAAGCTCCAGAAGCTGAAAAAGCTATTACATGGTTACAAAGTGTTGTAACAACTTTACGTAATATGCGTAGTGAAGTGGGTATCAAGCCATCTTTAGAGATTTCTTTAATTGTTAAAGATGTTGCTGATACAGATAAAGAATATCTTGCTCAAACAGAAGGCTTTATAAAAGCATTAGCTAGGATAAATAATATTGAGTTTAATGATAATCCTCCAACATCTTTATCGCAAATTGTTGAAGGACTTGAGTTGAACATTCCATTAGCAGGCTTGGTTGATATTGAGGCTGAAAAAGCAAGATTAGATAAAGAGCTAGATAAGCTAAAAGGCGAGGTTGCAAGGGTTGAGAAGAAACTCTCTAATGAAAGATTTGTCTCAAATGCTCCAGAGGCTGTAGTTGCTGCAGAGAAAGGTAAGCTTGCTAAGTATCAAGAGCTATATACTAAAACGCTTGAGAAGAAAGAGGCTCTGGTTTAATACATAGTAATTTATTAATATTTTGAGAATATTTTTTGTATCAAAAAACAATCTAGCAAATTTTATATTGAAACAATTCGTTTTCTAGTTTAATCTAAAAAAGTTCATTTATATGATAATTTAAACTTTTAGGACACAGGCTTTAGTATGAAAAAAGCATATATATTACTTGATTATATTTTAAAGAACTTATTTATGGCGATATTCTGGTTTGTATCTGGTCTTATCATTGGCTATATAACAGTATATTTGACATCATCTAAAGAGGTTTTCAATATCTTAAAAGCAAATGGCTTTATTTGGACATCAGTTTATGGTGCAATAAAAGTATCTGGAGTTTTATCTATTATATTTGCAATTATCTTTGCAGTATTTGATGAAAATAAGAAGTTTTTGATTGCTCCAATGATATTAACAGTTATAGTTTTATTTTTTATCCAACACTTTCTTGGTTATTGTATTCTAGAACTTTTAACGTTAGTGTAGAGATATGCTAAAGGAATTATTTGATAATATTTGGATTTGTGATGGAGAATAGAAAGTTCATTTCCAATTCCTGTATCATACAAGAATTTTACGCTTTGTTATTTATATGTAACTCTTTGAAATATCTGTGGTATATCTTATATATTTAAAATATAACAAAATCTACTGTTAACCATATGTTAATTTATTATTAATTAATGTACTTTGTTAAGTATCGGTTTTGAGTACATAGATTAGTTAATTGAATAAAAAAATACTATTTAGCTTATGTTTATTAATATTTGTGGATGCTATAGGGGCTGGGTTAATATTTCCTATAATGCCAGAACTGTTTTTAAATTCACAATATGGTTTAGTTAAATCGAATAGTTTTTTATCAAGTAATATCCTATATGGATTATCATTTGGTTTATTTCCACTAGCTAGTTTCTTTGGGATGCCTTTATTAGGGTCATTATCTGATCAATATGGTAGAAGGAAAATAATGCTATTAGGCTTAGTAGGTATATGTCTAAGTGACTTATTAGCATGTTTCTCAATTTTAGTAAGAGATCCATATATATTTCTATTATCTAGATTAACAATGGGATTTTGTTCAGGAACTTATATAGTAGCTAATGCAGTGATAGCAGATTTAAGTACAAGTGTTAAATCAAAGATGAATAACTTTAGATGGCCAATGTTATCCTCTATAGCTGGATTTGTATTAGGGCCATTAATAGGAAGTAGTTCTGTTATAGCAAAAGGTATATATTCATTAACTACTCCTTTTATCATAGTTCTTTGTTTATCTTTATTTAATCTAGCTCTAATATATTTATCTTTTAGAGATATTAGTTTAGATAAGTCGTTAGAAAAAACAAAAACATTTAAAGCTCAAGTTAGAGCAATTATTGATATCTTTACAGATAAATCATTAAGGTTTTTAACTATAAGCTATAGTTTATTTCAATTTGCCATAGGACTATTTATACAATCAATATCATTATTTTTAGCAAGTAGCTTTAATTATAGTACTAAGATTATAGGCATATTCTTTACAGTAATGTGTTTAGGTTTAACACTAAATATATTGATAATTCAACCAATTCTAACTAAGTATGTAGAAGTTCGTAGGCTTATTATATTTAGCATAGTAATTATATCGATAATGCTTTTGATACAGGGCTTATCTATTTATATAGGTAATGGTGTAAATATTAAGGCAATCATCTGGGTAGCATCTTTAGTACTTTATATATTCATGCCATTTTCTAATACAGGATATATGGCTGTTTATTCTGATTATACAGATAAAAAAGAACAGGGTAAAGCCATGGGAAGTTTAGGCCAGATAACCTCATTGATGATGTTTATAGCATCATTCTTTATTGGCTTTTTAGTATTAGCACACGAGCCAATATTATTAATATTAGCGGGTATATTAGCCTTGATAGGCGCATTGTTATTATATATACAGTTTTTGGAGAGAGATGTATGAAAGAGATAAAAGAGTTACCAATATCAGAATATCAGAAGAGATTTTTTTTAGAATGGGCTATTGATCCTGAGAGTACAAAATATAATATTTCTTTAGTATATAAAATAACAGGTAATCTTGATAAAAAAGCTTTAAAAAAAGCATGTGAGAAGTTTACTCAGGATAATGAAGTTGTTCATGCTAGATATTCTAAAGATGGAGAGAAGTGTTTTTACGGGAATTATAAAATAGATGATTTTTTATTACTAAATTCCAAATTTATTTTTTAATTTTACCTTCTAATAATATACTTTTTCAGGAGTATTATAATTTAAGTTTTGGTGTAGTTTATCTTTATTAAATAGTTATAATTTATAGTGGTACGGTTTTTTCGGATAGGTATCTAAGAGGGTAAAATAGGTGTCTCAAATTGACGGGGTAGATCACAACAGATAATATGCGCTATTTGGGTAATATAACTACAGATAATCATGATAGAACTACAACAGTTTCTTTAGAGTGTTTTACGGCTGAAATCAACCAAGAGATTAAGCCTTGCTCTGAGATCTCAGCAATCAAATGGTTTGACTTTAATGATACAGAACTTGTTGCACCAGCTGTGCTTGAGGTTATTACTAAATATAAAAGTGGCGAGTGGTAAGTTTAGACATAGTTAATCCAAATACTTTTTAAAACAATTTGTCATCCTATAGTTTGACCATATGATCAACTCATTATGAGCCTTAAAATTAGATTCTATAATCAAGTCGTAGAATAACAGAAACTTTTTGGATTAATTATATATTTAAAGTTTTTAGTGTTTTATTATTAAGCAGTTAAATACAATTCACAATTTTTCTAAATACAGATTTAAAGTATTAAATAAACTTATAAGCTAGTATAAACTTTGATTAAAGTGATAAATAAATTATCAAAAAATATGCAAAGAAAAGATCTGCTAAAAGTAGTCAAAAGAGTTGTTGTAAAAGTTGGTACTAGCACTTTAACTCACCAAACAGGCTTGTTAAATATTTATCGAATAGAAAAACTTGTTAGACAGCTAGCAGACCTTCATAATCAAGGATTTGAAATAATACTTGTAACCTCTGGAGCTGTTGGTGCTGGTATGGGTAAGTTAGGCCTACAACAAAGGCCAAAAACTCTACCTGAGAAGCAAGCTATAGCTGCTGTTGGACAAGTAGCTTTGATTCATCTGTATCAAAAGCTTTTCTCTGAATATGGTAAGAATATAGCACAACTGCTTTTAACAAAAGATGATATTGCTAATAGAGAAAGGTACTTAAATGCGCGTAATGCTTTTTCAGCTTTATTAGCAAAAGGAGTTATCCCAATAGTTAATGAAAATGATGCTGTAGTTATTGATGAAATAAAAGTAGGTGATAATGATACCTTATCTGCATTAGTTGCAAATCTAATAGATGCTGATCTATTGGTTTTACTTTCAGATATTGATGGCTTATATACGGTAAACCCACATATGGATAGCTCAGCAAAACTTTTAAATATTATTTTAGAAATTTCAGATGATATTCGAGCAATGGCTGGCGATGTTGGCTCTAAGTTTGGTACAGGTGGTATGGTATCTAAGATTAAAGCAGCTGAGATTGCTGTAGCTGGTGGAGTTAATATGATTATTGCTAATGGAGAAGATCCTAAAATTCTTTTGGGTATAGTTTCAGGTGAGGATATAGGGACATTATTTGCAAAAAATAACAAAAAAGGAATCACAGCTAAAAAACATTGGATAACATACAGTAGTCATAAGCGTGGGGAAGTTGTGATTGATCAAGGAGCTGTCATAGCACTAAGACAAAAGAAAAGTCTTTTACCCTGTGGGATTGCTTTAATAAGTGGAGATTTTCAAAAGGGTGCTACAGTTAGTATTAGTGATACTAATCAGCAAGAGATAGCTACAGGTCTAGTTAACTATTCATCACAAGACTTAGCAAAAATAAAAGGCTGTAAAAGTTCTGAAATTGCTAATATTTTAGGCTATCGTGATTATAATGAGGTTATCCATGTCGATAATATGTTTTTAAAGGAGCATTAGATGAGTATATCTATTTTAGAAATGGGTAAAAATGCTAAACAAGCTGCAAAAGAGCTGGCTAAATTAAATACAGAGCTTAAAAATAATGTTTTATATCAGCTAGAGAAGTCTCTATTAGATAATGTTGAGTATATTTTGCAGGAAAATCAAAAAGATATAGGTAATGCTAAAGATAATAGTCTCTCAAAAGCATTTGTTGATAGATTGATACTAACCTCAGCTCGAATAAAATCTATGGCTCAAGGAGTCAGGAAAATTACTGACTTTGCAGATCCTGCTGGTAAGATTGAGAAAGGCTTTAAGCATCCAAAAGGAATGAGCATATCTCAAGTTAGGGTGCCACTAGGTGTTATAGCAATGATTTTTGAATCACGACCAAATGTCACTATAGATGCTGGAGCATTAGCCCTGAAATCAGGTAATGCCATTATCCTTAGAGGAGGTTCTGATGCTTTGCATACAAATATAGCTTTGAAAAATATTTTCCAAGATGTATGTGAAAAGTATGGGTTATCAAAAAATATAGTACAGTTAGTCGAGGATATTGCTAGAGAGCGTGTAACAGAGCTAATAAAACTCGATAAATATATTGATGTGATAATTCCAAGAGGTGGTAAAAGTCTTAAAAAAGCTATCCAACAGCAAGCTACTATCCCTATGATAGAAACGGGAGCAGGTATTTGCCATACGTATATTGATGAGTTTGCAGATTTAGATACGGCTATAAAGATAGTCATAAATGCAAAAACCCAGCGTCCTGGAGTTTGTAATGCTTTAGAGACTCTTTTGGTTCATCAAAATATAGCAGAGAAATTTTTACCAAAATTAGAAACTGAACTTATTAAATGTAATGTAGAGTTAAGAGCGGATAGCGAGAGTTTGAAATATCTAGAAAATGCCACATTAGCAATATCAGAAGATTGGGATACTGAATATTTAGATTTGGTACTGTCTATCAAAACAGTAGCAAATATTAATAAAGCTGTAGAGCACATTAATACTCACGGTAGCATGCATTCAGAAGCTATTGTTACTGAAAGCTACACCAATACAGAGGCTTTCTTAAATGAAGTCGATGCAGCTGCTGTATATGCTAATGTTTCAACTAGATTTACAGATGGTTCGGAGTTTGGTTTTGGCGGTGAGATTGGTATTAGTACACAGAAACTTCATGCTAGAGGACCCATGGGTATAAATGAGCTAACAACTCTAAAGTATATTGTTAGAGGCAATGGGCAGATTAGAGAATAAGCAAAGATTGTTTGTTATTAAGATATTTTCTAATGCTTATAACTAAATGGGTCTTTACAGATAATTGTGTAAATTTTAATTAGGTTATATATTTTAAATATAACAATAAGGGATTTACAG
>NZ_JBGCTX010000068.1:0-12687 GCF_041102755.1 Francisella sp. 19X1-34 | reverse complement strand
CATCTTATTACATATCAAAGACTTATCGTGATAAGCAACACCAAAGCCTCAGAGAAATCTGGGGCTTTTTTGTTTCTGGACTATTAATTAATCCTAATAATTGATATATCTGCTTTTTAGAAGTACTATTAAAGTAGAATAAACTATTTCCTTATAAGTTATGAACCTACAAGAAAATGAAAGTATTCTATTAGAATTGAAGCCAGATAAATCAAGTATCATTTATTTCTTTATTATAAAGCTTTGGCATAGTTCTTTTTTAATTATAGCTATCGCTGTAATGTTTTTTTCAAAGTTAAATAAGACAACTATAAACCATGATATGTTGACAAATACGGTATTAGTTATTTTTGTATTGCTAATTATTTACTTTATAGTTGCTTGGTTTTTTATTCGAAGAATTATCAATGGTTATAGTTACACCATAACAAATCAACGCTGTGTTCTTAAATATGGTTTTTTATATCTTAATCGTAGAGATATCCCATACCGTAATATAAATGATATAAATCTTAGATCAAATATTATTGAGAAGGCGTTTGGGTTAGGATCTGTGTATATTAATGATATTAGTACTGCAATGAGAGTAAATACAAGAGTATCAAATAACACTTGCCGAATGGAAGGACTGACACTTCAAGAGTGTGAAAAAGCTATAGACTTAATTAGTGAGAATATTCAAAAAGATAGATCAAATAATGATTAGTATTCCTATTTAATCATTGAAAGACTATTCCAAAATTTAATATATCTACATTTTAAGTAATGTAACTATAATGCATAATTACATTAAATTTTGTCATTTTAATAAGTTTTTTTGCCATTAGTTAATAATATAGCTGTAGAAGTAGTGCATGTTTTATAGGTAAAGCTATAATTTATATTAAACTATTAATTTATTTTTAAGGAAATATGAAAGTAGGAATTCCTTTAGAAATTCATGCTAATGAAAATAGAGTTGCAGCTACTCCAGATAGTATTAGCAATATAATAAAGTTAGGGTTTGAAGTTATAGTTGAAACTCAAGCAGGAGTTAAGTCTTATTTTACTGATCACAGTTATGAAGAAGCAGGTGCTAAAATAGTTGCTAATATAGAAGAAGTATTTGCTTCAGACATAGTTTTGAAAGTTAATCCACCTGAATATAATGAAAAATTAGCTAAACATGAGTCTGATTTATTAAAGCAAGGGTCTACATTGATTTGTTTTGTTTAGCCTGCTCAAAATAAACAATTATTAAAAAAATTGAGTGTGGCTAATATAAATGTATTAGCAATGGATTGTGTTCCAAGACTTTCAAGATCTCAATCTTTGGATGCATTGAGCTCAATGGCTAATATAGCAGGTTATAAAGCTGTAGTTGAGGCTGCTAATCATTTCGGCCGTTTTTTTGGAGGACAAATAACCGCAGCTGGTCGTGTCCCACCTGCAAAAATTCTTGTTATTGGTGCTGGAGTTGCAGGACTTTCAGCAATTGGTACAGCAGGTAATTTAGGAGCTATTGTAAGGGCATTTGATACTCGAACAGAAGTAAAAGAGCAAATTCATAGTTTAGGAGCAGAGTTTCTTGAAATTAATATAGATGAAGATTCAGATTCTGGGGATGGATATGCTAAAACCATGAGTCAAGCATATATTGATGCAGAGATGAAATTATTTGAAGAACAAGCAAGAGATGTTGATATTATTATAACTACAGCATTAATTCCTGGTAAGCCAGCGCCAAAATTAATCACTGAAAAAACTGTAGGTTTAATGAAACCAGGAAGTGTAGTTGTTGATTTAGCTGCACAAACTGGAGGTAATTGTGAATTATGTAAACCTAATGAAATTACAGTTACTAATAATCATGTGACTATAATTGGTTATACAGAGTTACCTTCAAGATTACCTTCTCAATCATCAAGGTTATATGCGACAAATGTGATTAATTTATTAAAGCTGCTAACTCCTGAAAGAAATGGTCAAATTACTATTAATTTTGATGATTTAGTTGTAAGAGGAGTAACTATTCTTAAAGAGGGTGAAGTTACTTGGCCTGCACCACCAATTAAGGTTAGTGCAACGACTACTAAGGTTGTAAAAGAAGAATCTAAGAATATAGAAAATTTAGAAAAAAGTAATGAAAATAAAAAAATAAAAAAAGTAGTAGGTATTTTTTCTATATTAATATTAGCTTCAATAATGAGCTTTGCCCCGAAAGAGTTTTTAGGGCATTTTAATGTATTTATATTATCTTGTGTTATTGGATATTATGTAGTTTGGAATGTTACGCACTCTTTGCATACACCTTTAATGAGTGTAACTAACGCTATTTCAGGAATTGTTATCGTAGGAGCAATATTACAATTAGATAGTAATATTTTGATAGTGAAACTATTAGCTTTCATAGCAGTATTAATCGTTAATATTAATATTTTTGGCGGCTTTTTTGTTACCAAGCGTATGCTTAAAATGTTTAAGAAATAGGAGAAGTAAGGATGTTACATGGATTAGTTACTGTGGCATATATCATTGCTGCTATTTGTTTTATTTTAAGTATAGCTGGATTATCTCATCAAGAATCTGCTAAAAGAGGTAGTTTCATTGGTATTTTAGGTATGATAATTGCATTAGCTGCAACTATATTAAGTAGCTCAATTATTGGGGTTATTATCGTTCTTATTGCAATATTGTTGGGAGGTATACTAGGTATATGTTTTGCTAAGAAAGTCGAGATGACTCAAATGCCAGAGTTAGTTGCTGTTTTACATAGCTTTGTTGGAGTAGCTGCTGTTTTTATTGGGTATAATAGTTATATAATAAGTGTGGGATTTGACAAAGCTATTGTATTTGACCTAGATTTGGGTATCCATCTAATTGAAATATATTTAGGGATCTTTATTGGGGCAGTTACTTTTATAGGTTCACTTGTAGCATTTGGTAAACTAAATGGTCTATTAAAATCTAGAGCTTTAACATTACCTCATAGACATAAGTTAAATTTAATAGCACTAATTGTAATAGTATTCTTATTAATCTATTTCGTAGCTATAAACCAAAGTATATTAATATTGATATTGATGACAGTAATAGCTTTATTCTTTGGTTGGCATTTAGTTGTTTCTATTGGAGGCGCTGATATGCCTGTTGTTATTTCAATGTTAAATTCGTACTCAGGATGGGCTATAGCAGCAACAGGCTTTATGCTACAAAATGATTTACTGATTAGTACAGGAGCTTTAGTTGGATCTTCAGGTGCTATTCTTAGTTATATTATGTGTAGGGCAATGAATCGATCGTTTTTTTCTGTTATTGCAGGAGGGTTTGGCACTGTTACTAAATCTATATCATCAGAAGAGGGAGAGTATCATGAAGTAACAGCCGACACTGTAGCAGATATGTTGCGACAGGCGAATGAAGTCATTATTACTCCTGGTTATGGAATGGCTGTAGCTCAAGCACAATATCCTATTTTTGAGGTAGCAGAGTGTTTGCGTAAGCAGGGAGTTAATGTTCGTTTTGGAATTCATCCTGTGGCCGGTAGACTACCTGGACATATGAATGTGTTACTTGCAGAGGCTAAAGTTCCTTATGATATTGTCTTGGAAATGGATGAAATAAATGAGGATTTTTCTAATACTGATGTCGTACTAGTAATCGGAGCTAATGATACTGTTAATCCTGCTTCAAAAGAGCCAGGAACACCAATTAGTGGTATGCCTGTGTTAGAAGTGTGGAATGCAAAGCATGTAATAGTGTTTAAAAGAGGTATGTCATCAGGCTATGCAGGAGTAGAGAATCCTTTATTTTACAAAGATAATACCTGTATGCTTTTTGGAGATGCAAAAGTAAGTATAGAATCCGTCTTCAAAGCATTATAATTAGAAAAAGTATAATTTCTTATTAACTATTTGCTAAAAGAATATAATCTTTTGGATTGTCTGGACATTGATATAATCCGCACTCAAAAAATATTGATACGACATTAGCAAAAACAACTAGTATAAAAATTAGAAAAATTATATTTGTAAATATGCGAATCTTTTTATTCTTTGCTTCAGAAATTTCTTGAGGTTCTTGGCGGATTTCATACTGTTTCGGATAAGACATAACTATAGCTATATAGATAATAGCTACCATAGATATTACAAATACCCAACTATACATATGCATACCTAGGACTTTAGAGCCAAAACCAACAGGGTCTGTAACATGTAAGGCTATTTGTCTAAGTGATACAAACGATGTAAATACAGCTGATAAAAGTGATAGAGCATAATGACTTGGTCGTACATGAAAGCGTATATTGAGCAAGAATCCAAAACCTATGGCTAATAAACCTAGTCGTTGTAATAGGCATAATGGACATGGTAATTCATACATAAAAAACTGAAAGAAGAATGCAGCTATTATAATTATAGCTATGCCTGTTATTTCAATAGCACTTATTGCTTTGATTAGATCTTTTGGTATTATTTTGCTCATAACACATCCCCTTTATAGATAAATTGATAACTTACTAGTTGCATGGTGCAAAAATACTAGACTTGCTATAATGAGAAATATACTAAAGATTATTACTGCATAGCGACGATTAAACCAAGCAGTTATTGTAGAAATTAAGAGTAGAATGAAGCTTATAAATATTCCAGGCATAACTTTTCTCCCAATGAAGGTTTTCATACACTTCAATCTTAGCAGTTAATAGATTTATTTAATATATTTCTTACTTGATTTCTTGAATGAAACTTAGAGAAAAGTGAAGTTTTGAAAAGTTTTTAGAAAAAGGTATTGTAAATTATTGTAGTATTGGGGCTGCATGTTGAGCGGCTACTTGTTGTACAGTACAAGCACCATCGCCACATACATAAAATGCTGAACCTATACTAATAATTATTAATATAACAAATATTACAAACACAATATGAGTTATAGTACGAATTACTTTATTATGAGACTCAGACACTTCTTTTGCTGTTCTTTTGTGAAGGTCATATTGTCCAGAGAATGACATAACTATAGCAATATAAACTAGATATATGATAGAGATTACAAATACCCAACTATACATATGTACACCAAAAAGCTTTGGACCAATACCTATTGGATCAAGCATATGAATACTTATTATCTTTAAAGAAACAAGTAGTGTAAATACAGTTGCTAATAGTGAATATGCATAATGACTTGGGCGAATATGGAAGTGAGTATTTAGCAAAAACCCAAATCCCATAGCAAGTAATCCCATTCTCTGTAATAATATAAGAGAAACAGGTTTTGGCATATTATGCATACTAAACTGAAAATAGAAGTCTATAATAATAATTACAGTTATAACTATAACCTCTATAGCACTTAAAATTTTCATATTATCTTCAGCACCGGATCTTGTCATGATAAACTCCCTATTATACGTACATTGCTACATGTTGACTTGCATGGTGAATAAGTACACCACTAGCAACAATTAAAAATATGACAAAAAATACTTGTCCTCCACGGCGGTTAAACCAAGCAGTTACTACTGATATTAGCAACAATATAAGGCTTATTAATATACCTGGCATAGTTTCTTCTCCTACGGTAATTTTTTTATGTTTAATAATAACATAAGTTAACTAAATTGTTTTACATATATATTTTAGAGGTTTTTTTTCTAATAAAAAGTATATTTCATACCACTATCTAAAATCATTATAAGAATATTATATGAATCGTCATTTGGGATCAAATTTAATAGCTTTTTAACAGCAAAATAATTTGCTCCACTACTATGCCCAGCATAGATTCCTTGTTCACTTGCTAGATCGTGACATCCATTTATGGCTTGTTGATCTGTAAACTGGATAACTTCATCAATATATTTTAAGTCCATTGACTCACAAAATACTGGATTACCAGGTCCTTCAACTTTGTAGCTGTATATATTTTTAGGGTTAGGTTTGCCATTATAGAATATATCATAATATACTGAACCTTTAGGGTCTGGCATAATTGTTTTAGCATTTGGAAATATTTCTTTTATTTTCTTTGAACAACCAGTTATCGTTCCACCAGATCCACCAACTGTTATAAAATAATCAATATTAATATTTTTTTCTATAAAATAATCTACTATTTCTTGTCCAGTAGTTTGATAATGACACTGAGTATTTAATTTATTATCGTATTGGTTTATCAAAATACCATTTGTTTCATGTGCTATAGCTTTTGCTTTGTTAACATAAAAATCAGGATCATGATGATCTGCTGTGTTTTTACATATTGTTAAATTCGCACCAAAACTCTTTATCATAGATCTTTTCATTAAGCCTGTTTTCTCAGGGCATGTTATATGTACAGGGTGATTATAAAATTTAGCAATAGCTGCTAATGATGTGCCCATATTGCCAGAGCTTGCTTCAACAATCGTTTGTCCTGGTTGTATCTGCTTAATTTTTATAAGGTTTTCCAATATATATTTTGCTACTCTATCTTTTATACTTCCTGTAGGATTCAACCATTCACATTTTGCAAAGATATTATGTTTAGTATGTGGATTTTTAAGCTTTATAATAGGAGTGTTACCAATTAGAGAGAGCATGTTATCTTAGATATTTTTTTCAAACTAATATATTTTAACAAAATGTTTGAGGAATATTTATTTTATTTTAAAAATAGATTCTTATAGAAAATTATTTTATTTGGTTTGCTATAAGTAAAGCTTATATTCTATATAAGAATAAAGAATTTCATATATCTTTTAGCTAGTGATAGTCTAATATCAAACAAAAAACCTAAGGGTAAAATCAATATGAGAAATATATTTTTAATTATATCTACATTAGTTATTCTATCTTCATCAGCGACAGCTTTAGAGTATCAAAATATGGGAGATGCAAACTCTATATCTCAACAGAAACTTCAGGAGATCCAATATAATAAAATGAGGAGTATGGAGGATAGGATTACGTCTGTTCGTTAGAAACTTATATACTAATTTATTAGATATAAAATAATTAGTATATATTTCTAATTATATTTCAAAACTGTATAGTTAGGATTCTTCTTCTCAGAAGCTATAAGATCTACGATTCCAAAGCTTAATAATATGCCAAGAAATGTTAGGTACGATAGTGTTTTTTTCATTATTAAATAGATCCTTGTTTTTTTAGATGAAAGCTATAGTAACACTAATCATGAGAAAGTTTATCTATCTAAATTTAACAAGGATTGGTTGTTATTAACAAAGCATAATTCGAAAGTTTTATTAAGTGAATTATTTTCCTATACAAAAACTTGAGAAAATTTCACCTAATAAATCATCTGAACTAAATTCTCCAGTAATAGAGTTTAAATATTCTTGAACTATCAAAAGCTCTTCGGCAAGTAGTTCACCATTACCTAGATTTAATTGTTCTTTTGCTAGATTTATATGCTCAAAGGCTTTATTTATTGCAGTAACATGCCTTTCGCGAGCAGTGTAGATACTTTCATTTTGATTCGTATAACCTACTTTCTTAAGTATATGATTTTTTAGTTTATCTATGCCTATATTATTACCTGCAGATATATATATATGGTTATCTTGATTTTCAGGTGTATTTTCAAGTAGATCTATTTTGTTATGAACATATGTAATATCAATATCTTTAGGTATTTGATCATAGAATTCAGGTATTATCTCTTTAATATCGCTAAATTTAACGTTACTATTTGTATAATCATCAGTTACAAAAAGTACTTGATCAGCCTCCTGAATCTTGGCAATAGCTCTTTTAATACCTTCACTTTCAATAATATCATCACTACTACGTAACCCTGCAGTATCAATTATATGCATTGGAACACCATTGATTTGGATATGTTCTTTAACGATATCTCTAGTTGTACCAGCAATTGATGTTACAATAGCTGATTCTTTGCCAGCTAAAGCATTTAAAAGACTAGATTTACCAGCGTTAGGCTTACCAACTAGTATCAGAGTAATACCTTCAGATAGTATAACTCCTTGCTTACAACTATTTCTTACTGCTAGTATTGTTTGATATATTTGTTCTAGGCTGTTGTGTATTTTTGTATCTTCTAGAAAGTTTATTTCTTCTTCTGGGAAGTCTATAGAGGCTTCGACATACATTCTTAAATAAATTAACTTCTCTAGGAGGCTATTGATTTCCTTAGAAAAGTCGCCTTGTAATGATTTAGCTGCAGATTTAGCGGCAACTTCTGATGAAGCGTTTATTATATCTGCAACTGCTTCAGCTTGAGCTAAGTCAAGTTTATTATTTAAGAAAGCTCTTTCAGTAAATTCACCAGCTTTGGCCATTCTTGCACCACTGTTTAAAGCAGCTTTTATAATTAGATTAAGTATAAAAGGGTTACCATGAGCTTGAATCTCAACAACATCTTCTCCTGTATATGAAAAAGGAGAATTAAAATATATTGCAATACCATTATCTATAACTTCTTGATCATTATAAATGGTACAAAATGTGGCATATCGAGGCTTTAATTGTTTTGCAGTAAGCTTTTGAGATATTTCTAAAGCATTTGGGCCGGATATTCTAATAATGCCGATACCGCCATTACCCTGAGGTGTCGCTATAGCAACAATAGTATCTTTTGTGTACATTTTATTATTTTAGTTTTTGATTAGAATTGAAATTTTCAGAGATGTCTTCTTCTTGATCAATTACTCGACCTTTTTTACGATCATTTTTATTAAAAAAGTCAGCATTTTGTTTCATTATTCTTCTACGTAAAATAAATGAAGATATCATTAGGAAAATTATTAAAAATACAAATATTGGAGCAAAAATTATAAATGACACTATAGCAACTAAGATTAGCCCTAGTGATGTTAAAATTTGTTTTGCATTGTTGTTCATTCTTTTCTTTATAATATTTAGCTTGTATAATGTAAGTATATCACTTTGGTGGTTATTATAAATAGGGCTCTATAAGTTTATATGATAAATCGAGGAGTCTGGTGTTCAAAAACTGGAGGTTTATTTATGAATATTCAAATTACTGGTAGACACGTAGAAGTTACTGATCCAATCAAGAGTTATGTGGGTGAAAAAATAGGAAAAGTGGAACACTACTTTGATCATATAACATCTACGAAAGTTATCTTAGCTGTTGAAAAAGAACAGCAGGTTGCTGAAGCTATAGTAATTGTACCCGGTAGTGAGTTTGTTGCAAAAGCCGAAGATAAAGATCTTTATGCAGCTATTGATATGTTAGAAGATAAATTAGCACGTCAACTTAAAAAGCATAAAAACAAAATGAGATGTAATCATAGTACAGGTCATAGTGAATAGTTCTTCTTACTCAAACTTTATTTAATCAATTTATGAATTTAAAAGCTCTTATCGATAAAAAAAATATTATCTTGAACCTCAATATTGAGTCTAAAAAACGTTTAATCGAATTTATTACGAATAGGTTAGCTGTCTCATACCCTGAGATTGATGAGGACTCTGTGCTTAGTAGTATCTATAATCGAGAAAGGATAGGTAATACCTATATTGGTAAAAACATCTATATTCCTCATTGTAGGGTTAAAAACCTAGAGACTACAAAGATAATTATAGTAACACTCAAAAATACATATCATGATGAATCTATTGGCGAGGATATAAAAATGGCGATAGGGGTATTTTTCCCCGATAATATATCTGAAATTCATATAGAATTATTAAAACAGTTAGCCCTATTTATTAAAGCTGATAAGACACAAAGATATTTTGATCAAGTAAAAACGGTCGATGATTTATATAAGTTAATTACTAGTACATATAATGGATAAATTATTAGAAAATATAAGAATAGTGCTTGTGGAGCCATCACATAGTGGTAATGTGGGCTCTACAGCAAGAGCAATGTTGAATATGGGGTTGACTAATCTTTGGTTAGTGAATCCTAAAAAGGGTATAGATGATGAAGCTATCGCTTTGTCTTGCCATGCTACAGAAGTAGTTAAGGGTGCAAAAATAGTTGATTCACTAGATGAGGCTTTGGATGGTATTGACTATGTAGTTGGAACAAGTGCTCGAGTAAGGAGAGTTTCATTACCAATAGAGCCTATATCAAAAGTAGCTACAAATATTTTAACAAAGATTCAAAAATCTAATGAAAAGGTTGCGATACTTTTTGGTCGTGAAAGAACAGGACTTTTGAATGAAGAGCTTTTGATGAGTAATGTTCATGCATATATTCCTTCAAATGAGGGTTATACATCTTTAAATTTAGCTCAAGCTGTTCAATTGGTTGCTTATGAGATACATAAACAGATGATTGAAATAACAGATGCTAAAGATGTTCCAGAATATAATCATTCACATAAAAAAGCTTCCACAAAAGAGTTACAAGGTTTTTATAAGCATCTTGAAGGTAGGATGATAGAATCAGGATTTTTAGATAAAGATAAGCCTGGCCATGTTATTGATAAGCTAAAAAGACTTTTTCAAAGAAGTGAGTTGGAAAGCCAAGAGGTAAATATTTTAAGAGGTTTTTTAAGCTCTCTTGATAATAAGGGGTAAGATTAGGTTCTCAGATGATTATATTAGGTATAGATGAAGCAGGAAGAGGCCCTCTTTCAGGTCCAGTGGTTGCAGCGGGTGTTATATTAGACAGTGATAATACTATACTTGGCCTTAATGATTCTAAAAAATTAAGTGATAAAAAACGTGAGCTACTATATGAAGAGATTGTTTTAAAAGCAAAAGCTTATTCAATAGTCGAAGTTTCACCTCAAGATATAGATGATTTAAATATTTTACAGGCAACATTAAAGGCAATGAAGCAAGTTGCTGATAATTTAATTGGGTTGTTTGATAAAGTTTTAGTTGATGGTAATAAATTACCACAATGGAGCTATAACTCTGAAGCAATAGTAAAGGGAGATTCTAAAATCTTAGAGATATCAGCAGCTTCGATATTAGCAAAAGTACATAGGGATAGAATATGTCTAGAGCACGATAAACTTTATCCACAATATGGCTTTGCTAAACATAAAGGCTATCCAACTAAAGATCATCTGGCAAATATAAAGCAGTATGGTGTTCTAGATATTCATAGAAAAAGCTATAAGCCAGTTGCAAATTTATTAAAGTTAGACTGATGAGTATATGAAAGTGACAAAGCTATCAAATGTTGAAAATATCAATTTAAGAAATGCTGAACAATCAGATATAAGCTTCATTGTTAAGTTAGAAAACCATACTGATAATAGCTTATATATTGGTAAGTGGGATTATGATAACCATATTTCAGCATTAACAGATAAAAATATTGCATATTTTATAATTCAAGATCAACTATCTATAGATATTGGATATGTGATACTTACTGATCTATTTAATAATCATAATTCAATTCATATTAAACGTATTGCGATAGATTCATCTAGTAAAGGTAAGGGGTATGGAAAGAAAGCTTTAAAGCTTATATTGAATTGGATTTTTAAAAATACTCAGGCTCATAGAGTGTGGTTAGATGTTAAAGATTATAACTCTAGAGCTGTTCATATTTACAAATCTGCTGGATTTGTTATTGAAGGAACCTTAAGAGATTGTGAATTTAATGCTCTAAAAAATCAATATGAATCATTTCATATAATGTCTATTCTCAGAAAAGAATATCAAAAAATCAAATAAAGAATATTTTAGAATTAATATAATGTAAAAACTTAAATTGAAACTTCTTCTTATTTAAGAGGTTTAATATTAGTTCAGCAATTATTCCAAATATTATGCCTAAGAGAGTGTCATATATTCTTGCTAGAGTAAATGTTATTACTGTCATGTCTGATTTGAGGAAATAAAATACTGTCACTAACCAGATAGTTGCAAAAGCAATTCCTAATCCATAATTATGATGAATTATTAAATAAGTAAGAAATATAAAAATAAAGCAAGAATATATCATTAATGGATATCTATCAAAAATAAAGTGAGATAATAAAATACCAATAATAGCTCCGATAATTGTTCCTGTTAATCTATGCAGAGAAGTCTTTAGACTCGAGATATAATTGCCAGTAGAAACTATAACTATTGAGTAACAAACCCAAGCTGGATTAGTTAAATGGATAAATCTTGAAGATATATAAATAGTACTTATAAGAGCTGTTATAACGATCGCTTGCTTAATAACGAAAGAATCCTTGTTAACAGGAGGGTTTTTTATTTTCACATTAGGCATTATAATCGTAAATATTGAGGTTGATATAAAACCTATCAATAGCCCAATTAAACAATAATTAAGGGATGGTAACAGATCATTTTTTTGTAAAAATGGATCAAGATAGAAAAAGAGTAAAACGTAAACTATCAAAAATATAACAAGTATGCGACCACCATTAAAATAGCGCTGAGAATATAGGCATAAAAAAACTAGAATCGTCCTAGTGATTTCTTGTAATATTGGAGAATTTATTAAACTAATAAAAGATGCTAAGATCATTGCTATTAAAACTAATATTGTATTTGTAGTTAAGTTTTGTATTTGTTTAAGTTTAGTATTACCAAAGCGATAAAAAGGTAGAAATATACCAAAGACAAAAGCCCAGATCATTAGCATTAAATTACCTTTAAAAAGATAACAAGCACATAGGCTAGAAAAAAATACTGATAGAGTTATAGTGGTGACCCTTTACAGACTTTTGTGTAAATTTTTCATAGGCTACCAATCCTATCTTCAAATTTAATCATAAAATGTGCA
>NZ_JBGCTX010000067.1:0-12918 GCF_041102755.1 Francisella sp. 19X1-34 | reverse complement strand
ACAATAGCTAAGCTAGATGATAGACATATAGATCTTAGTATATTAACAGATCAAGAGAGAGATCAGATAGTTTACAATTGGAACCAGACAGACAAGGATTATCCTAAAGATAAGACAATATATCAGTTGTTTGAAGAGCAGGTTAAGCAAAACCCAGACAATGTAGCATTAGTATTTGAAGATAAAGAGCTTACATATAAGGAACTTAACCAAAGATCAAATCAGTTAGCTAGATACATCCGTAGACAGTATAAGGAAATTACTAATCAAGAGCTTAAGCCAGATACATTAATACCATTATGTTTAGAAAGAAGTATGGAAATGGTTATAGGTATATTAGCTGTAATGAAGGCAGGAGGAGCATATGTGCCGATGGATCCTGATTATCCAGAGGAGAGGTTTAGACATATCCTCGCAGATACACAAGCTAAATTAGTTATCACTCAAAGTCATTTAGAGGATAAGCTTAATTATATAGCTAATGATATTAGTTTGATGTCAATAGATCCAGATAAAGAACAAAGCTATATATATGCTCAAGAAGATAAACAAAATCTTAAACCACAAAGTAGTTCAACAGATTTGGCATATGTTATATATACATCAGGTACTACAGGTTTACCTAAAGGGGGGATGATTGAATATAAATCCTTGATTAATTTATCACAAGAGCAGATAAAAGGATTTGATATAAAAAAAGATTCAAAAGTATTACAGTTTGCATCATATATATTCGATGCCTCTGTATCAGAAATATTTACCTCTTTAATAATAGGAGCAGAACTATACATATGCTCTGAAAAATATAGAAAAAATAGTGAGCAATTAATTAACTATATTATAAAAAGCAGTATAACAATAGCTACTTTACCACCCGTTTTATTATCTAGTTTTGAATACCAATATATACCTAGTCTATCAACACTTATAACTGCTGGTGAATCATGTGAACTAGAGGTTATGAATGAATGGTCAAAAGATAGAATATTTATAAATGCTTATGGCCCCACGGAGAGTACAGTATGTGCTAGTATGCATGAATATAAAGAGGGAGATATTAGTACAAACATAGGCAGATCACTTGATAATATTAAGTTATATATCCTAGACCAACACCAACAGCCAGTCCCAATAGGGGTAGTTGGAGAGTTATATATAGGAGGAGCTGGATTAGCTAGGGGCTATTTGAATAGAGATGAGTTAACAGCCGAGAGATTTATATCTAATCCATTTGCTAATAAGAGTGATATATCTAAAGGTTATACAAGATTGTATAAGACAGGAGATTTAGTTAGATGGTTAGCAGATGGTAATATTGAATATATAGGACGAAATGATGATCAGGTTAAGGTACGTGGATATCGTATTGAATTAGGAGAGATTGAGAATCAATTATCTGCTATATATGGTATTAAGCAATCATGTGTATTAGCTAAGGATAGGAATAATAGTAAGTATTTAGTTGGCTATTATGTATCAGATGTAGAGTCATTAACCCAAGAAGAGATCCTTAATCAATTATCTAAGGTATTACCAGAATATATGGTACCAAGTGTATTGGTTGAGATTGATTCAATGCCATTGACAGTAAATGGTAAGTTAGATCGTAAAGCATTACCAGAGCCTGAATTTATTAATGAGGATAGTTACGTATCACCGAGTACAGAGCTTGAAGAGAAGTTATGTAGTATCTTTGGTGAAGTACTTGGCTTAGATAGGGTTGGTATTACAGATGATTTCTTTAGGATAGGTGGAAATAGTATATTAGCTATTAAGCTATCGCACTGCTTAACTAAGCAATTGGATCAGCAGATAAGTGTAGCTGATATATTTAAATACAAGAGTATAAATCAGTTAAGTAGTTATTTAGAATCCAATAGTATAGATAAGATAGTAATACCTAAAGTTAAACTAGACATATATCCATTATCTTTTGCTCAGGAGAGATTGTGGTTTATAGAGAGGTATGAAGGAGGAAGTAATGCCTATCATATACCAATGTTAGTATCTTTGGAAGAAGGTATAGATGTAGAAGCTCTTAAGCAATCAATCCAATCAATAGTTGGCAGACATGAAGTATTAAGAAGTGTATTTAGGCAGGATAATGAAGGTAATGATTACCAAGTTGTCTTAAATGATAGTGTGGTTATTAGTGAGTATGGCTATAAAGATACAGATATATCTAAGCAGATTGATAGTGATATTAATACACCATTTGATTTAACTAAGGATTATCCAACAAGAGTATCTTTGTATGAAGAAGAATCAGATATTAAGTTATTAATTAATATGCATCATATAGCGAGTGATGGTTGGTCAATAGATATATTTATTAAAGAGCTGAATGCATATTATAATCATTATACAAATAATATACAGTTAGCTTTGCCTGAATTAAGTATTCAATATAAAGACTTTGCAGTATGGCAGAGGGAATATCTAGAGGGAGACGTACTTGAGAAGCAGTTAGATTATTGGAGAGGTAGATTAGAGGGATATGAGACACTTAATTTACCTACTGATTTTGTAAGACCAAGTAAGATAGATTACACAGGATGTAGTGTAGAGTTTGAGATAGATGAAGGATTATCAGATAAGTTAAGAGATATAGCTAAAAATCAGAACTGCTCATTATATACGATTATGTTAAGTGCATTTTATATATTGATACATAAATACACATCACAAGAAAATATAGTGATTGGAAGCACAATAGCGAATAGGCATCATAGTCAGATACAGGATTTAATAGGTTTCTTTGTAAATTCATTAGCATTAAGAGAGCAGGTAGATGGTAGTGAAAGCATATTAGAATTAGTTAAAAGAGTTCACGCTAATTTAATAGAAGCACAAAGCCATCAAGATTTGCCATTTGAGAGGTTAGTAAGTGAATTAAATGTAGAGCAAGATTTAAGTAGACATCCTATATTTCAGGTGGTGTTTGGCTTACAGAGTTTTGGTAGACAAGAGAATCAATTATTTAAACCAGTAGTAAACGAAATAAACTATAAGATAGCTAAGTTTGATATAAGTTGTTTTATAGATGATAGTCAGAGTAATCTATTAGGTTCGATTAGCTATGCTACATCATTATATAGTAGAGATACTGTAGAGAAATTAGTTAAGTCATATAAGAAGATATTAAGTCATTTAGTAAATAATAAAGCAACAAAGATAAAGAATTATAGTCTTTTAACTAAAGAAGAATATCAAACAATAGTATATGACTGGAATCAAACAGATAAGGAATATTCTAAGGATAAGACGATATATCAATTATTTGAAGAGCAAGCTGAGCAAAATCCAGACAATGTAGCATTGGTATTTGAAGATAAACAGCTTACATATAGGGAACTCAATCAAAGATCAAATCAATTAGCTAGGTATATAAGAAGTCAGTATAAAGAGATAACAAATCAAGAGCTTAAGCCAGATACATTGATACCACTTTGTCTTGAAAGAAGTATGGATATGATTATAGGTATCCTAGCTGTAATGAAGGCAGGGGGTGCATATGTGCCGATGGATCCTGAATATCCTGAGGAGAGATTTAGACATATATTTGAAGATACACAAGCTAGGTTAGTTATTACCCAGAGTCATTTAGAGAATAAGCTTCATTATATAGCTAATGATATTAGTTTGATATCGATAGATTTAAGCAAAGAAGGCTATATATATGATCAAGAGGGCAAAGAAAATCTAACTCCACAGAGTAGCTCAACAGATTTAGCGTATGTTATATATACTTCAGGTACTACAGGGCTGCCTAAAGGAGTAATGGTTGAGCATAAAGGATTTGTTAATTATAATCAAAATCAGATTAAATATTTTAATTATCCATATAATAAGAAGATTTATTTAATACAATCTTATGCATTTGATACATCATTAGCATCTATAAGTATAAGTATTTTATCAGGAAATACTCTTTATCTAGTAGATGAACAAAATAAGCTAGATGCTACAAACTATATTGGTATGGATATAGCATATATTCCACCAGCTTATTTAGAATCGGTAGATATTAATACTATTAAAGAATTAAGTCATATAGTTGTTTCTGGAGACAAATTGTATGGTGATATTCTTAAGGAGACTAGCTGTAATGTTATAAATGAGTATGGACCAACGGAGAGTACAGTATGCGCCAGTATGCATGAGTATAAAGAGGGAGATATTAATACAAATATAGGTAAACCACTTAATAATACTAAGCTATATATTTTAGACCAACACTACCAACCAGTACCAATTGGAGTAGTTGGAGAATTATATATAGGCGGAGCAGGACTAGCTAGAGGTTATTTGAATCGACCTGAGTTAACAGCAGGGAGATTTGTACCTAATCCATTTGCTACAGAGAGTGATATAGCTAAAGGTTATACAAGGTTGTATAAGACAGGAGATTTAGTTAGATGGTTGGCAGATGGTAATATTGAATATATAGGACGAAATGATGATCAGGTTAAGATTAGAGGCTATCGTATAGAGTTAGAAGAGATTGAGAATCAATTATCTGCTATAGCTGGAATTAAGCAATCATGTGTATTAGCTAAGGATAGGAATAATAATAAGTACTTAGTTGGTTATTATGTATCAGATGAAGAGTCATTAACTCAAGAAGAGATCCTTAATCAATTATCTAAGGTATTACCAGAGTATATAGTGCCAAGTGTATTTGTTAAGATTGACTCAATGCCATTGACAGTAAATGGTAAATTAGATCGTAAGTCATTACCAGACCCTGAGTTTATTAATGAAGGTAGTTATATAGCACCGACTACGGAACTTGAAGAAAGATTATGTAATATATTTGCAGAAGTACTTGGTTTAGAGAAGGTTGGAATTACAGATGATTTCTTTAGAATAGGTGGTAATAGTATATTAGCTATTAAACTATCTTATAGATTATCTAAGGAGTTCAATAAACAGATAAGTGTGGCAGATGTTTTTATAACTAGAAATATTAAAATACTTATATCTGAGGTTGAAAAATTAAATATTATTAAACCTTTCTATAAATCTTATAATAATAATCTACCAAATATATTACTAATTCATCCAGGGTCTGGAGGCTGTGAAGTATATAATACATTAGCTAGTAGTTTAATTAATAAATATAATACTATTGGAATAGATAATTATAATATTTCTTCAAAAAATAAGATTTCATCACTTAATGAATTATCAAAATATTATTTAAATCAATATTTAGAAAAATATAGTTTTAATAAGAAACCTATTCATCTATTAGGATGGTCTTTAGGAGGACAGATAGCATTAGAAATTGCTAATATTCTAGAGTCTGAAGGATTTAATAATGTTAGAGTAACTTTGCTAGATACTATTCTTACAGATGATCAACTAAATCAATATCAATCATCTATAGATATTGATGATTATAAGAGTCAAATGAGAGAATATATGATAAAGGAAAAAGAGTATGGTAGTAACTATGTAAATAAAGTTGAAGGGGCTTTTGAAGCGGAACGCGAACTTTTGGGTGAATATATTTCTAATAAATTAGAAAAATCTAAGGTAACTCTATTAAAAGCTGCAATACCGGATATTAGATTTAATAATGATGTTGGTAGTAAGTTAAATAATTATATTTTATCTTTAAAAGATAATAATATATCAAAAGTAGTATGTAATTTGACTATAAAAGAAGTTAACGCGCATCATGGAAATATCCTTGAAAAAATAGATGAAATTTTAGAAGTTTTATAGTGTTTTATGAATATTGCTAGAAGTAAACGAAAATAAAAGTGGTACTCGCAACTGGATTCGAACCAGTGACCCCTACCATGTCAAGGTAGTACTCTAACCAACTGAGCTATGCGAGTATGTAAGAGAGTATTATAGTTTTATATCTTCTAAAATCAATACTATTTATGAATAAAGTAGCTATTTTTAATTAATATAATTTATATAACTCTATAAATAATTTAATATATAACTATATTAATAAATATTTGTAAGTTACTTTATGAATGTTGCCAAATTTAAAAGTATTCTTAGTACTGGTTATTGGAGTGATTTTTATATTTATCCAATAGCTGCTATTATATTTTTTTCCTATGGTTTAGAGGCTCTTAATTTTAATATAGGAATTGTCGCTGTATTATTTATAATTGGTATTATTCTTGGGTCATTTATTGAATATTTTATTCACCGAGTTCTTTTTCATCATTGTCCTGTATTTAAAGAGCTGCATCAGCTACATCATGATAAACCGATTGAGCTTATAGGTAGTCCTACTTATGTATCATTACCTGTTTATACAATCTGTGTTTTTATCCCATTATGCTTTATTACAAATATAGCTTATGCAAGTATTATTTTTAGTGCGTTTTTACTAGATTTATTATTATATTTTATAGTTCATCATACAACACATCATGTTAGATCAAAGAAAGGATCAATACTACACTGGTATAAAAGACATCATGCAGCGCATCATCTAAATCCAAATATAAATTTTTCAGTAGCTTTTCCAATCTGGGATATTATTTTTCGAACTAAACAAAAGAAATAACTTTCCTAATACTAATTGTTATTTATATTAATTAATATATTATTTAATCCATATCTCTATAAATTATATTTTCTATGCAAAAATACACATTTTTTGTTAGTTGCGCAAAGGGCATCGAACTACTATTAAAAGACGAATTACTTAGATTAAATATTACATCATATGAAAAGCTTGCTGGTGTCGAGTTTGAAGGGACATTAGAGCAAGCCTATAAAGTTTGCATATACTCACACTTAGCTAGCCAAGTTATGCTAAAAATCGCTACTGAGAGAGTTACAGATCAGCAAAGCTTATACAACTTTATATCTTCTATAAATTGGATGAGTTACTTTGATGTAGATAAAACTTTTAAAATCATAATTTCTGGTAAGCACTATGATTTTAACAATACTATGTTTGTCTCACAAAAAACAAAAGATGCGATTGTTGATCAATTCCGTAATGAAACAAACCAACGTCCAGATATCGATACTGAGAATCCAAGTAATGTAATAAAACTTCATTTACATAAGCAATTTGTAAATGTTTTTTTATGTTTAAATATTGATAGCTTACATAAGCGTAGCTATAGGCAATTCCAAGGTCAAGCACCTCTTAAAGAATCTTTAGCTGCAGCTATACTTCTAAAAGCAGGGTGGTTAGATGAGCTAAAAAAAGATCAGCCTATACTTATAGATCCAATGTGTGGTTCTGGAACTATTCTAATAGAAGCAGCTTTGATAGCAAAAAATATTGCCCCTGTTTTATTAAATAAAGAATTTAAAATTTTTGACTCAAAGATACATGATGAAATCCTATGGAATGATCTAATAAACGAAGCTAAAAAATCCCAAAAAAATACAAATGCAATTATCCAAGGTTATGATATTGATAATAATGTCTTAGATAAGGCAGAGAAAAATATTTATCAAGCTGATGTTGATGATGTTATAAACATCAAACGTAGAGATATTCGTGATCTTGAAAATGAATTTGATAATCAAGGTCTAATAGTTACAAATCCTCCATATGGTGAGAGATTATATGGTGATCAACTTGATGAGCTTTTAGATATTTTTAATGGCTTTGGGGATAGATTATCTCAGGATTTCTACGGTTGGAAAGTAGCAATCCTTACAAGTTTTACTGATTCAATTAAAGAAATGCAACTTCGTACTACAAAACGTAATAAGTTCTATAATGGAGCTATTGAAACAATTTTATATCAATTTGATATAAATGAGCATGCAAAGTTTAAACATGAAAGCCAACTTGAGAAAAATATTCGTATAGCAGAAGCAAGTGCTCAAAAATCTAATGAGCATATAGATTTTTCAAATAAGCTTAAAAAGAATCTTAAAAGTTTAAAACCATGGTTAAAGCAAGCTGGAGTTGAGTGTTATCGTTTGTATGATGCTGATATTCCAACTTTTGCAGTTGCTGTAGATATATATGGTGAACATGTATTTTTACAAGAGTATCGCGCGGATGCAACTATAGATCAAAATATTGCTAAACAGAGATTTTATCAAGCTATATATCAGATACATAAAACATTAGGTATAGCTTATGAAAATATTCATACTCGCGTACGTCAACGTCAAAAGGGCAAAGAGCAATATCAGAAAGAAAATGATAAAAATAATTTTCATCTTATAAATGAATTTGATGCTAAGTTTTATGTGAATTTTGATGATTATTTAGATACTGGAATTTTCCTAGACCATCGTAAGATCAGGCAACTAGTTGCTAAAGCAGCTAAAAATAAAACTTTACTAAATCTTTTTAGTTATACTTGTACAGCTAGTGTTCATAGTGCTTTAAAGAGAGCTAAAACAACTAGTGTAGATATGTCGAATACATATTTAGAGTGGGGTAAAAATAACTTTACTCTAAATAATATTGATCATAAAAAACATAACTTCATCCAGGCTGATTGTATTGGCTGGCTAAAAGCTAATACTGAGAAATTTGATGTGATATTCTTAGATCCTCCGACTTTCTCAAACTCAAAACGTATGGATGATATTTTAGATGTTCAAAGAGATCACGAGCTACTTATAAATCTAGCTATGGATTCGCTAAAAAAAGATGGTGTATTATATTTTTCAAATAACTATAGACGCTTTAAAATGTCTCAAGAAATCATTGATAAATTTAACTGTGAAAATATTGATAAAAAATGTCTTTCAAGAGATTTCTTATCTAATAAAAATATCCATAATTGTTGGGAAATTAGATACTAATTTTTAACTAAAATATTTTTTTCTAAGCCATAAAGAGACATTTACTAAGCTTATCAAAACAGGTACTTCTACAAGTGGACCTATAACACCAACAAAGGCTTGAATAGAGTTTATCCCAAATACTGAGATTGCTACAGCTATGGCTAATTCAAAATTATTAGAAGCAGCTGTGAAGCTTAAGGATGTTGCTTGCTCATAACTTGCCTTAAATTTATATGACATAAAAAATGATATAAAAAACATAATCAAAAAATATATCAAAAGAGGTATAGCAACTTTTATAACCTGAAAAGGTAAACTAATAATTTGATCTCCTTTAGTCATAAACATTAGTATTATTGTGAATAATAAAGCTATTAAAGTAAGAGGTGATATTGCTGGAGTAAATTTTTCAACATACCATTTTTCACCTTTCTGAGAAATCAGTATAATTCTTGTTAATACTCCAGCTAGAAAAGGTATTCCTAAATATATCCCTACACTTTTTGCAATATCTAGCATAGATATATTTATATCAACAGCTATATTAAGACCTAGTAATTTTGGTATAACTGTAATAAATATATAAGCATATGCAGCATAAAATACTATTTGGAAAATAGAGTTAAATGCAACGAGTCCCGCACAGTACTCTCTAGAGCCTTTAGCTAAATCATTCCAAACAATTACCATTGCAATACATCGAGCTAAACCTATTAGAATTAAGCCAATCATAAAAGCATGTTGGTTATGGAAAAAAGCTATTGCCAAAAT
Source organism: Francisella sp. 19X1-34 (assembly GCF_041102755.1). NCBI lineage: Bacteria > Pseudomonadati > Pseudomonadota > Gammaproteobacteria > Thiotrichales > Francisellaceae > Francisella > Francisella sp. 19X1-34. The sequence goes on along the minus strand of NZ_JBGCTX010000067.1, from coordinate 3,399 downwards.
AAACATCAGTACAGGACCTATTATCCAATTTTGAATTAAAGATAAAAATAAAATTTTTGTATCTTTAAAAATTTTTGGTATTATTGAGTATTTAACTTTTGCAAGAGGAGGGTACATCATTATAATTAACCCAGCTCCAATCAACCAATTACTAGCTCCAATATCAAATTTAGAAATAATATTTTTAGCATCTGGAAATATATAGCCTATTAATATACCTATAATCATTGCTAAGAATATCCATAATGTTAGATATCTATCTAAAAATTTTAATTTCATTTTTCTTCCTTATACTTTACAAACTTCAGAAATTTCTAATTTAGAAACAATTTTTTGAACCTCTTCATCTTTATCCATTTCAATAAACAGCTCTTCTAAGATATTTAAATATCGAATATTAATATCTCTATTAAGTCTATAGAACACCCATTTACCTTGTCTAAAAGAATTAAGTAGACTGGATAAGTTTTTTAATTGAATTGATAAGGCTCCCTGGGTCAATGGTATAAATTTTTGAATATCACATACACACAGAGTGTTTTTACTTAACATATATAAAATTATTAGCCTATTTTTATCAGAAATGGATTTTAAGAAATTTATTGATTCCTTCATTTATTTATATTTATATATTTAAATTTATAAATATGTTAGCATTTAAATTAAAAATATCAACAATTTATAATAAATATAGAGTTTTAAATAAGATGTTATTTTAATATTTAGTCAATTCTATCTATATATGGTAAAATCAAGCCAGCATAAATACTATTTATATAATAAGACCTAATGGGAAGACTTCAGCAGAATTTAATGTACGCAATTATCTTGGTGGTAATATTTGTCATTTGTATATACCTTTTTACTTTTAATCGTAGCTACGAGGTAAAAGGAATCTATTTACCTGCTTACTCAACAAAGCTACCACCTACAAACCCTAATAAAATGAAAGTTTTTAATTTACGTTATCAAAGTGATACTGAAGGTAATATAGGTCAAATTAGAACTTCAATCCATGTAAATAACCAAAAAGATTTTCAAAGTTTATGTGATGAAAACTTACATAAAGCAATACTTTTGGCTGCAGATAATGGAGCAGATGAGATTAAGTATGTTTGTTTATTCCCAGAAGGACAAATTAATGAGCTAAGTAGTGTTTCATTAAGAGCCTATGCATTTAGGAACTAGGATAGATGAAAAAGTTAAATATAATTTTTGCAGGAACTCCTGATATCTCAGCTCAACTTCTAAAAGATCTATATACTACTAAGCATAATATCCAAGCAGTACTTACTCAGCCAGATAGAGCAAAAGGGCGAGGCAAAAAAGTTCAGTTTTCACCTGTTAAAGAAATTGCATTACAAAACAATACCCCTGTTTTTCAACCACTGTCTTTTAAAAAAAATCCAGAGGTATTAGAACAAATTAAAGAGCTAAAGCCGGATATTATTGTTGTTATAGCATATGGAATTATAGTACCAAAAGCATTTTTAGATATTCCAAAATATGGTTGTTTAAATATACATGTTTCATTATTGCCAAAATGGCGTGGCGCAGCTCCGATCCAAAGAGCCATTCAGTCAGGAGATAAAAAAACTGGTATTTGCATTATGCAAATGGATGAGGGCTTAGATACTGGAGATATTCTAAATACGTTAGAAGTCGATATAAAAGATACTGATACGTCCCAAACTTTACATGATAAGTTTGCAAAATTATCAATACAACCTCTAATAGAAACTTTAGAAAGCATTGAGACAATCAAGCATAATCCCCAAGAAGGCGAACCAACATATGCTCATAAAATAACTAAACAAGAGGGGTTAATAGATTTTTCTAAAACTTCTTGGCAGATTAGTTGTCATATAAGAGCGTTTACTCCATGGCCGTCAGCATTCTTCATATTAGATAAACAAACTATAAAAGTAGGGCAGTTTGAAATATTAGAACAGTCTTGTGATAGAGATTCTGGAACTATAGTAGATATTTCAAAATCAGGTTTTGATATATGTACTAGTAATGGAATTATAAGGTTTAAACAGCTACAGTTTCCTAATAAAAAAATGCTACAAATAGCTGACATTTTAAATGGTAATGACTTAAGCAAATATATTGGATATAAGATAGGATAGATTATGAAAGTTGGATTTATAATAGATGATTTAAACTCTTTTAATATTTCAAAAGATAGTACTTTTATGATGTTACAAGCAGCTCAAGATAAAGGCTGGGAAGTTTATACGTTCTATCTTAATGATTTATATATCATAAATGGTGATCCAAAAGGCAACACTCTTAAGATAAAAATCCATAAAAATAAGCAGACTTGGTATGAAGTTTTATCTCAATACAATGATTTTTCATTGCTAGATTTAGATTGTATATTTATGCGTAAAGATCCTCCATTTGATATGGAGTTTATCTATGTAACATATATGTTAGATCTAGCTAAAAAAAATGGGGTTTTAATTGTTAATAATCCCCAAGCTTTAAGAGATTTTAATGAAAAAGTTGCTATTTCAAACTATCCTAAATTTGCTCCTAATACTTTAATAACTAGAAGCTATAAACAAATTAATAAATTTTATGAAAAGCATAAGGATATTATAGTTAAGCCATTAGATGGTATGGGAGGTAGTTCTATTTTTAGAATCCAAGATGGAGATAAAAATAAAAATGTAATTTTAGAAGTTTTGACTGAGCACCAATCAAAATATATAATGGTTCAGGATTACCAAAAAGCTATCAAAGATGGTGATAAAAGGGTTCTTATAGTAAATGGTGAACCTATAAAATATCTGTTGGCTCGCATTCCAAGTGAAAAAGATAATCGAGGTAATTTAGCAGCAGGTGCCACAGCTGAAGTTAGAGAGCTTAAAGATAGTGACTATAAGATTGCTAAAAAAGTTGCTAAAAAGCTCAAAAAGCAAGGGGTAATGTTTGCTGGCATTGATGTGATTGGTGATAAACTTACCGAAGTTAATATCACAAGCCCTACAGGTATCCAAGAAATTTATAAAGCTACGAAAATAAATGCTGCAAGTTTATTAATGCAAGCAGTAGAACAAAAAATTGAGAAAATGAGAGAAGAAAATAAGGATAGTGAGTAGACAAGACACTAATTTATTTACTAATCAGACTTTATTTTATTATAAAAACTCTTTTTAACTATATAACTTAACTTATTAGGTGTAGATCTTATGATTAACTATAAAGAACTTCCTAAGGGAGTACTACATATTAACTTGATACAAATTTTATCAACAGTTGGCTACGCTGTGCTGATGGGATTATTGAATTTTTATCTAACAAATTATATTGGTATAACCTCAGTTCGGAATTAAAAGCATTGTAAATTAAGGGTTTAGTAGTGTTTTTAGGTTAAAATAAGCGAAAAAC
>NZ_JBGCTX010000066.1:0-13115 GCF_041102755.1 Francisella sp. 19X1-34 | reverse complement strand
ATTCTGTAAATCCCTTATTGTTATATTTAAAATATATAACCTAATTAAAATTTACACAATTATCTGTAAAGACCCAGGGAATTCTAATTTATCAACCATTTCCTTAGGACAAACTTGATAGAAATTACCTAAGAGATTATCAAAACTATCTAATATTCTTTTAGAATGTTTTGATTGAGTTTCTTTAAAATGTTCGATAATTAGATCTTTTAGAAAATTACTCCAATATTGGCTCTTTATCCTATTAAAAACAACAGTTTCAGAATTTACTTTATTAATGAATGTATTTTGTTCATCATATACAAAAGCCATTCCTCCAGTCATACCGGCACCAAAGTTATCACCAGTATTGCCTAATATAACAATAGTTCCTCCTGTCATATATTCACAGCCATTAGAGCCACAACCTTCTACGACGGATATAGCGCCTGAATTTCTTACAGCAAATCTTTCACCAGCAACACCTTCAGCAAAAAGCTTACCTGAAATAGCTCCGTAAATTACGGTATTTCCTATTATGGTATTTTTATTAGATATTAAGTTGCTAGATTTTGACTTTTTAATAGTTATTGTTGCCCCAGAAAGGCCTTTGCCAACATAATCATTAGCATCTCCTTCGAGTATAAGTTTTAAACCCTCTATACCAAAAGCACCAAAAGATTGTCCTGCAGAGCCTTGGAAATTTAGCATCAAAGGATTCTTAGAAATTTCAGCTCTATATCTTTTAAATAAATAATGAGAAATTCTAGTCCCAACCGCTCTATCGGTATTATTAATTGTAAATACCTTATCGATCTTTTTGGAAGAATTTAGACGTTGTTCTATTTCTGGCCATATTTTTTGATCAAGAGTATCAGGGACTTTGTTAATTATAGGATTATCACAATATCTTTTGTTACTGCCTGAATCAGCTTGTATAAATAATGGACTTAAATCTAAATCATCTAGGCTAGAAGAGCCTTTATTAACTTGCTTTAGTAAATCTGAACGCCCAATAATATCAGTTAGCTTACGAAAACCAAGTTGTGCCAAAATTTCTCTAACTTCTTGAGCAATAAAAGTAAATAAATTGACAACTTTTTCAGGGGTACCAGAAAACCTTTTTCTTAAATCTTCATCTTGAGTACACACGCCAACAGGACAAGTATTAGAGTGGCATTGTCTAACCATGATACATCCCATTGCAACTAATGCAGTTGTTGCAATACCATACTCTTCAGCCCCCATCATTGCTGCAATAACAACATCTCTACCTGTTTTAATACCCCCATCAGTTTTTAGGGTGATCTTATGTCTTAAGTTATTTAATGTCAAAATCTGATTGGCTTCTGTTAGACCCATTTCCCAAGGAATTCCGACATATTTGACACTTGTTTGAGGCGAGGCTCCAGTACCTCCATTATGTCCAGAAATTAGAATGATATCAGCATTTGCTTTAGCAACGCCAGCAGCTATTGTACCAATGCCAGAAGAAGCAACTAGCTTTACACTTACTCTAGCATTTGGATTAACTTGTTTAAGATCATAGATTAACTGTGCAAGGTCTTCTATCGAATAGATATCATGGTGTGGGGGAGGGGATATTAATGTTACACCAGGAGTTGAGTGTCTTAATCTAGCTATTTCAGTAGTTACCTTAAATCCAGGTAGCTGACCTCCTTCGCCTGGTTTAGCTCCTTGAGCAATTTTTATCTCAATTTCATTGCAGTTATTTAAATACTCTAAGTTAACACCAAATCTTGCCGATGCTATTTGCTTAACTCGAGAATTAGCACTGTCGCCATTTTTCATTAATTTGAATCTTTTTGAATCTTCACCGCCTTCGCCACTACAAGATGCTCCTTTAATCCTATTCATTGCTATGGCTAAAGTTTCATGGGCCTCTTTAGATAGTGCCCCGTGAGACATACTACCTGTTCCGAATCTACATAAGATATTCTCAATATTTTCTACTTCATCAATGCTAATAGAGTCTTGTCTATTTTTAAAATCAATTAAATCTCGGATGTTTATAGCAGGCAAACTATATATGCCTTTAGCATATTTTTTATATTTTTCATAAGAGTTAACATATACTGCATTTTGTAATAAATGGATTAATGTTGCCTGGTATTGGTGAGTTTCTCCATTATGTCTATATCTATATAAACCTCCTATTGGTAGCATTATGTTATCAAAGTTATTATCGAATGCATGTTTATTGATTTTTATTATCTTTTTTTCAATCCCTGTTAAGCCTATTCCAGATATTCTAGAAACTATATTAGGAAAAAACTCATTAACGATCGTTCTGCTTAGACCTACAGTTTCAAAATTACCACCACCTCTATATGAGCCTATTACAGATATTCCCATTTTAGCCATAATTTTTAGTAAGCCTGAATTGATAGCTTTTATATATCTTTTAACAGCCTCATCAAAACTTAAATCATTTATTAGATTTTTTTGTATGCGATCATAAATACTATCTATCGCTAAATAAGGGTTTATAGTAGTTGCACCAACTCCAATGAGAGTTGCAAATGAGTGAGTATCAAGAGCATCTGCAACTTGTACATTAATAGAAACTCTACCTCTTTTATTTAGTTTTATTAGTAGTTTATTAAGCATTCCTACACATAGTAGCATTGGTATAGGGTAATTATTGTTAGAGACTTTTTTGTCTGAAAGAATCAGGTGAGAGTAGTTCTCGGTTATAGCTTTTTGGCATTCTTGTTTAACTTTAGATAAACCGTCATCTAAAGACATTTTACTATTAAATGTACAATCTATTACTTTATAATTACCATCAAAAAGCTCTTTAGATTTTTCAAACTGTGAGTTTGACATTATAGGGCTATCTAAAACATAGATATATTCGTTGGTTAAATTATCAAAATCTAAAATATTATTTAAATTACCAAACCTTGTTTTGAGGCTCATTACTTTATTTTCTCGCAATGAGTCTATAGGAGGGTTAGTAACTTGGCTAAAATTTTGTCTAAAAAAATGATATAAAGGTCTATATTTATCAGAGAGTACTGCTAGAGGAGTATCATCGCCCATTGATCCTATAGCTTCTTTTCCATCTTCAGCCATTGGTTGTAAAATTAATTCTAAATCCTCAAAACTATATCCATGTGCGAATTGTCTTTGTAAAAGATCTTTACCAGAAAAATTATGCTTTTCATTATTTATTATTATTTGGTCATCCAAGTCTATGACTTTTTTACTAAGATGCTTATATTGCTTAGCTAGGTAATCCTTTATCGTTTTATTGTCATAAAGTTTAGCTTTAGCTAACCTTACACCTATTATTTCACCAGGCGCTAGATTACCTTTTTTAACTATATTATTTTCGTCTATTTTTATCATGCCAGCTTCTGAACCAGCAAATAAAAGATTATCTTTAGTAATAGTGTATCTTAGGGGTCTAAGCCCATTTCTATCTGTTGATGCAATAACCCACTCATTGTCTGTTGCAGCGATAGCAGCAGGGCCATCCCATGGTTCCATAGTACAGTTTAGGAAGCTAAATAATTGCATATGCTCTTCTGGAATAGTACTACTTTTGGACCAGGCATCAGGTATTAGCATTAGTTTTGATAGAGGTGCAGAATGTCCTGAAACTGTTAATAGTTCAAAGACATTGTCTAATGATGCAGAGTCTGATTTATTACAATCTACAACAGGGATAATATCTTTTAATGAATTAAACTCTTTAGTAAACATGCTTTGTTCATGTACTTTCATCCAATTAAGATTACCCTTTAAGGTGTTTATTTCGCCATTATGAGCGATAGTTCTAAATGGTTGTGCTAAATCCCAGCTTGGAGCAGTATTTGTTGAAAATCTTTGATGAAATATCGCATATCTTGATTCAAATCTTTGATCTTTTAAATCTGGGTAAAAACTAGTTAGAAGCTCAGCTAAAAACATTCCTTTATAGATTATAGATTTAGAACTAAATGAACATATATATAAGTCTTTCAAATGTTGAGATAATGCTATTTTCTCAATTTTTCTTCTACAAACATAAAGTTTTTTTTCTAAGATTTTATCTTTGACTCTTTTATCTTTATGAGAAAATAAAATTTGCGTAATTTCAGGCTTTACTCTTTCTGCTTTCTCACCTAAAACAGATGCATCTACTGGTACATGCCTCCAACCATATATATTGAAATTATTTTTGGTTAGAATGCTCTCAACAATTGTTCGACAACTTTCTTGAGCAGTATAATCATTTCTTGGAAGAAAAATCATTCCTACACATATATCAATATTTGCTGGTTTGTGACCCATTGCTTGGACTTTTTCAATGAAAAAATTTTGTGGGATTTCTATATGTATACCAGCTCCATCACCTGTTTTACCATCAGCATCTATTGCTCCTCTATGCCAAACAGCTTTTAATGCATTAATTCCATGCTCGACAACGTGTCTAGATTTTTTACCATCTATAGCAGTAACTAAACCTATACCACAAGCATCATGCTCCATTTGCTCTTGATAGATATGATTGTTTTTTAATAATTCTAGATTTTTATTTCTTAATTCCACAGCTATATGCCTTATTTTCTAATGATTCAAGATATTCAAAAATTGATTTGGCAGCATCTCTACCATCTTTGATAGCCCATACAACAAGTGAGGACCCTCTAACTATGTCTCCTGCTGCAAATACTCCGGGAATAGAGCTTTGCATAGTTTTAGTATCGATGTTTATCGTTCCTCTACTAGTTATTCTAAGTTCATCTTGATCAAAAAGTTTAGGTAAATCTTCAGGATCAAAACCAAGTGCTGTGATAACCATGTTTGTATTTAATACTGTTTTTGAGTCTTTTATTGCTATAGGAGATCTTCGACCATCTTTATCAGGCTCTCCTAGCTTCATTTTTTCAATAGCTAAACCACTGACATGTTTTTCGCCTAGAAATTCTTTAGGGTTAGATAGCCAAATAAATTCTACTCCTTCTTCTCTAGCATTAGATACTTCTGTAGAAGATCCAGGCATGTTTAATCGATCTCTTCGATATATGCATTTAACAGACCTTGCCTTTTGTCTAATAGCTGTTCTTAGACAGTCCATAGCAGTATCACCGCCACCTATTACAACGACATCTTTATCTTTAGCGTTAAGCTCATTTTTAATAGATAAGTTATTATCATTAAAGCCAATTTTATTTGAATTTATTAGAAAATCTAAAGCTGGAACTACACCCTTTAAATCATTTCTAGGTATATTGATATCTTTTGTCTTATAAACTCCTGTAGATATTAATATTGCATCGTGCTTATCTCTTAGATCATCAAATGTAATATCTATTCCTATATTTATATTGTTAACAAATTTTACGCCACTATTTTCTAAAAGCTGAACTCTTCTTGTAACAACATCTTTCTCTAGCTTAAAATTAGGTATTCCATAAACTAATAATCCACCAGGACGGTCATATTTATCATAGATTATAACTTGAAAACCATACTTTCTAAGCTGTTCTGCACAAACTAAACCTGAGGGGCCTGCACCAATAATGCCTATACTTTGAGACCTTTCCTTTGATGGTTTTATTGGTTTTATCCAGCCTTTGCTCCATGCAGTTTCAGTTATGAATTTTTCTATAGAGCCAATTGTAACAGTACCATGACCTGATTGTTGAATAACACAGTTACCTTCACATAATTTATCTTGAGGACAAACTCTACCACATATCTCAGGAAAGTTATTTGTTGATTGTGATAATTGGTAGGCCTCTTCTAGCCGATCTTCAGCTACTAGCTTTAGCCAGTCAGGGATATTATTACTCAGGGGGCAGTGAACTTGACAAAATGGTATACCACACTGGGAGCATCTACTTGCTTGTTCTAGAGCTTTTTTAGATGCAAATTCTTTATATATTTCATGAAAGTCTTTTTTTCTAACAGTACTTTTACGCTTTTTTGGGGATTCTTGAATAATATTAGTAAATTTGAGCATTATAAAATAGCTGAATACCTCATTAAACAAATAATTGTAATTTAACATGCTACATAAGCAGAAATAATAAGAGAAGATAGTTTATTGCAATTAATAATTATTTTTTAATAGAAAACTTTTTGTAAAAATAAAAATATGTTCACGTTTTCAATATATTTTTAAGAGAAATAAAAAATACCATAAACACTTTATTTAATTATTAATTAAAATGCATTAGTATAAAGTAAGTTTATAAATCTATGATTAAATTTATGAGGTAATTCTATAGAATGTACAAAATACTAAATTTCTATACAAAGGAAGAAGTTTCTACTGACAGTTTTGTTTTTGCTGGAGAAAATGAGCCCTGGGAAATCCAGATGGATATTGATAAAATCAGTAAAAAAATCAATAAAGACTATTTTAATCAAGCATCTCCATGTCTATCTAAATATATACCTTTTATGCCCATAAAAGATCCATCAAGTTTTGTATCTCTTAGAGAAGCCCCAACTCCACTATTAAAGAGTAAAATTATAGGTAAAGAGTTAGGCATAAATCTTTATTTCAAAGTTGAAGGCAAAAACCCTACAGGATCATTTAAAGACAGAGGATCTGCTGTAGATATAACAGTTGCTAAAGAGTTAGGCGCGAAAGGCATAGTTTTAGCTTCAACAGGTAATATGGCTGCATCGTGTGCTTGTTATGCAGCAGCAGCAAAAATGCCTTGTTTTATCATCGTGCCAGAAGGTGTTGCAACATCAAAATTAGCTCAAGTAATGTCATATGGTGGTAAGATAGTTCAGGTAAAAGGAAGTTATAATGCGGCTGCTAAGTTAGCTTTTGATATTGCAAAATCAAAAGATTTCTTTCTTGCGGGGGATTATGCTTTTAGAGTGGAAGGGCAAAAAACAGCAGCTTTTGAACTAGTTGATCAACTACTTTTCCAAGTACCTGATGAGGTGATAGTACCTATTGGGTGTGGTACTAATATGACAGCTTACTATAAAGGCTTTTCTGAATATAAAGAGTTAGGTTTTATTAACTCATTACCAAAGCTTACAGGTGTGCAATCTACTGGAGCAGATACTCTAGCTAGAGCATATCAGAAAAATCAAAATAGAGTTGAGCCTCTAAAAGCAGCTAATACAATTGCTACAGCAATAGCAGTGCCATATCCTATTGATGGTGATAAGGCTATAGATGCTATCTATAATACTGGTGGAGAGTCAACTGCTGTTACAGATATGAAAATGCTTGAGGCGCAATACTTATTATCAACAAAAGAAGGATTATTTGTTGAGCTAGCTTCGGCATCAACTATTGCTCATTTACTTCAAAAATACAAAGATGGTAAGCTTCAAAAGGGTAGTACAGTAGTTTGTGTACTATCTGGTGATGGTCTTAAAGATCCAAATGTTGTGCTTAAATCAGCAATTCAACCGCCAATTATACATCCTTCTGAGGAGGATTTTGATAGACTCTATAACAGTCACTTCTTTGACAATAAGACAATGCTATTTGTTGAGCAAAACGAAGTGGTATTTGATAGCCTACCAACTCTAGAAGAAGTCAAAAAAACACTAGGAGAGTTGTTTGGGGCTAATTATGATGAGTCATTCTTGGCGAAGGTTAGAGAGTTAATAGAGAGATTCTTAGTTAAAGGAAAAACTATTAGTGTTTCTGATATTCAAGATATTATTCAAGATGCTACAGAAATGACTGATGCTATTAGTAAAAATATCCTTGATGTCCAATCATTTAAAGTTAATGTTGAACTTGATCAAAAATCTGTGGCAGAGGTTACAGTTAAAATTGCAGATCAGTTATATTTTGCTTCAAGCTCTGGTGTTGGACCAGTTGATGCAGTTTTAAATGCTTTATGTAGAGCATGCCCTAGTAATATTATTTATAACCTAACAGACTATAAGGTTAAGATACGTGGACAAGGTGCAGATGCAGTTGTTTATGTTGAGATGAGTTTAGAGAAAGAAGGTATAAAGAGTATTGGTAAAGCAGTATCGCCTGATATAATACAGGCTTCGGTTGAAGCGTTTATTGACGCATATAATATTGCTTATGCATAAGCTATATCTAAAGGTGAGTAAATTATGAAAAAGATATTAAATAAATATAGTAGACGTCTTACAGAAGATAAATCTCAAGGTGCCTCTCAAGCTATGCTTTATGGCACAGGCATGGATGATAATGATATGCATAAACCACAAATTGGTATTGCTAGTGTGTGGTATGAAGGTAATACATGTAATATGCATTTGAATCAATTAGCACAGTTTGTAAAAAATAGTGTTGAAAAAGATAATTTAAAAGGAATGAGATTCAATACTATCGGGGTTAGTGATGGTATTTCAATGGGTACAGATGGAATGAGCTATTCATTACAATCAAGAGATCTTATTGCGGATTCTATTGAGACTGTAATGTCAGCTCATTGGTATGATGGATTGGTTTCTATTCCTGGTTGTGATAAGAATATGCCAGGATGTATGATGGCTTTAGGTCGACTTAATAGACCTGGATTTGTTATCTATGGAGGTACTATCCAAGCAGGCGTTATGCGTGGTAAACCAATTGATATTGTTACAGCTTTCCAGAGTTATGGTGCATGCTTATCTGGTCAAATTACAGAGCAAGAACGCCAAGAAACTATCAAAAAAGCATGTCCTGGTGCAGGTGCTTGTGGTGGCATGTATACTGCAAATACTATGGCGTGTGCTATTGAAGCTTTAGGTATGAGTCTACCATTTAGTTCATCAACTCCTGCAACATCGCCAGAAAAAGTTCAAGAGTGCGATAAAGCTGGGGAAACTATCAGAAATCTTTTAGAGCTAGATATCAAGCCTAAAGATATTATGACTCGCAAAGCATTTGAAAATGCTATGGTATTGATCACTGTTATGGGCGGCTCTACAAATGCTGTACTTCATTTATTAGCGATAGCAAGTTCAGTAGGTGTTGATCTTAATATAGATGATTTCCAAGAAATAGCTAACAAAACGCCAGTATTAGCAGACTTTAAACCAAGTGGTAAATATGTAATGGCTGATTTACATGCTGTTGGCGGTACTCCTGCGGTGATGAAAATGTTACTAAAAGAAGGTCTGCTTCATGGTGATTGTTTGACTGTAACAGGTAAAACTTTAGCTGAGAATTTAGAAAGTGTAGCAGATCTTTCTGATGATGGTAGAATCATTCAAAGTTTAAATAACCCTATTAAAAAAACTGGACACTTACAAATCTTAAAAGGTAATGTAGCTCCAGAAGGATCTGTTGCTAAAATCACTGGTAAAGAGGGTGAGATCTTTAAAGGTGTAGCAAATGTATTTGATTCAGAAGAGGATATGGTAGCTGCCGTTGAGCGAGGTAAGATCAAAAAAGGTGATGTAATAGTTATTCGTTATGAAGGACCTAAAGGTGGCCCTGGTATGTCAGAGATGCTTAAACCAACATCTTTAATAATGGGTGCTGGATTAGGCCAAGATGTAGCTTTGATTACAGATGGTCGTTTTTCAGGCGGTTCTCATGGTTTTATTGTTGGGCATATCGCCCCCGAGGCTTTTGAAGGTGGAATGTTAGCTTTGATTGAAAATGGTGATAAAATCACTATTGATGCTATCAATAATGTGATTGATGTTGACTTATCTGAACAAGAGATAGCACAAAGAAAATCAAAATGGCAACAACCAGAACCAAAAGCATCTCGTGGAACTCTTAAAAAATATATAAGAACAGTTTCTTCAGCTTCTACAGGCTGTGTAACGGATTTAGATTAAAACGAAATATCTTTTGTACCATTTTTTATAAAAAAAATCAATAAAATCATCTTTTCTATTTAAATATAGCTAATCCATGACTATAATATACTGGATACTTAGTATATGTTTACTGGGTATTTAAATTGAATAAAATTAAAAATAGATTGATAGGAGAGTGCTAAAGTATGAAAATAACTGGCTCTCAAGCCATAGTAAAGTCACTTCAAGCGGAAGGCGTTGATTGTATATTCGGATATCCTGGTGGTGCTATTATGCCTACTTACGATGCTCTACATGAATCAAAAGATAAAGTCCATCATGTATTAGTTAGACACGAGCAAGGCGCAGTTCATGCTGCTGTAGGATATGCTAGAGCTACTGAAAAAGTTGGTGTTGCAATTGCAACATCTGGTCCTGGGGCAACAAACCTCATTACTGGTATAGCAGATGCACAGATAGATTCTGTTCCTATAGTTTGTATTACAGGTCAAGTCTTTAGTCCACTATTAGGTACAGATGCTTTTCAAGAAGCTGATATCATAGGTATGTCAGTTGCTGCAACTAAATGGAATTATCAAATAACAGATCCTAATGAAATACCAGAAGTTTTTAAGAAAGCTTTTGAAATAGCTTCGAATGGAAGACCAGGAGCTGTATTAATTGATGTTACTAAAGATGCACAAGTTGGTATGATGGATTATGAAGATGCTGTTGGCAATAAGTTTGGCAAATGGCTTCATAAACCAACTATAAATATGGATGATATTCTTAAAGCATCTGAATATATCAATAATGCTAAAAAACCAATAATGATAACTGGCCATGGTGTGATGTTATCAGGAGCTGAAGAAGCAGTTTTAAAAATTGCAGAGAAAGGTAATATACCTGTAGTAAGTACTTTATTAGGATTATCAGCATTTCCATATAATCATGAATTATATAAAGGAATGCTTGGAATGCATGGTAATTACGCGGCAAATGTACTTTGTAATGAAGCAGATGTGGTAATTGCTGTCGGAATGAGATTTGATGATAGAGTTACGGGAGATCTTGGTCATTATCTACCTAATGCTAGGATTATTCATATAGAGATAGATCCTTCTGAGATTAATAAGAACGTTAAAGCTGATATTGGCATAAATGCTGATGCAAAAGAAGCATTAAATTGTTTATTACCATATATAGCAAATAACTCTCACCAAGAATGGCATAAGGTATTTGCCTCAGAACACCAAAAAGAAGTTAAAGCCGTCATTGACGATGAAACGAATCCTACTTCTGGTGAAATAAAGATGGCAGAAGTTATAAGCTTGCTATCTAAAGCTACAGATGGAAGAGCTATCGTTGTATCTGATGTTGGACAACATCAAATGATCGCAGCAAGATATTACCAGTTCTTAGAAACTAATTCTCATATTAGTTCTGGAGGATTAGGAACTATGGGATTTGCTTTGCCTGCAGCGATTGGTGCAAAGATGGGTGTTAAGGATAAAAGAACTGTTGTTGCTGTGATAGGTGATGGTAGTTTTCAGATGAATATTCAAGAGCTAGCTGTACTGAATCAAGAAGGAATTAATGTTAAAATTTTGATTTTGAACAATTCTTTCTTAGGAATGGTACGTCAATGGCAAGAATTATTCTTTGAAAGTAGGTATTCTTATACAGAAATATCTTCTCCTGACTTTGTTAAAGTTGCTGAAGCGTATGGTATTGAAGGTGAAAGAGTAAAAGAAAGAAAAGATCTTAAAGATGCTTTAGCTAGATTTCTTAACTCAGATAGTTCATACTTACTTGAGGTAATGGTAGAGAATCAGGAAAATGTTTTCCCTATGGTACCTGCTGGTGAATCAATTAGTAATACTAAATTAGGAATAGAGGAGTAGCGCTATGAATGAAAATATATATTTTATAACAATGAATACTGAAAATACCCTTTGCGTGCTACAAAGAATTTCTTCTGTTCTTTCACGTAATCGTGTAAACATTGAGCAGTTAACTGTATTTGAAACAGCTAATAAAGGTATTTCTCACTTTAATCTTGTTGTTCATGGAACTCAAGATAAGATTGAGAAGATAGTTAAGAAACTTGCAAATGTAATAGAAGTAATAGATATAAATATTACAAATTGTTTACCTATGCAAGGATCAGTTATTAGTGAAGTTCCTCAAAATGTTAAAACAGCAAGTCATAGAAAAGCTGCTTAAAATATCTCAAAATAATTTTCTTTATAACATTTTTGCTAACTGATTATTTTCTGAGGACCAAATTTAGTTGTATCAGAAAGTTAATTTTCTCAGAAGTAGCAAACATTTTAATTTGACCAATTCCTAATTTGATTGCATCTATCTTGATATGTTCAACTTTTAGAAGATGCATAATTTCTATAGGAAGCTTACCAAAACGATCAATAAGTTCAATCTTGTGATATTTACTAGATCTTTATGATTACTCACCTTACGTAAAAGTTGTAAGTTTTAAAAAGCTATTTAGAATAATAGATTTTTGTATTTTGCAACTGGAGTTACGGACTTTTACATTTTATGCGACCATCATATATTTTTTCTTTAGGTTAGCTATTTCTTTATAGCTAGCTTGGTTAGCCGCTACTAACATTTTTCTTTTCAAGGCATAATGATTTTTCTATGACGCTAACTTTAGCTTTTCAAACTCAGTAAATGCTACGATAGATAAGCCAATATGGTTGAGCTGTGTTTTAACTACAGATGTAGGAGATTTAGAAAGGTTAACATTTTGTTTTAAACTACGATGATAAGTTTCTATGCGGTCGTAGACAGAGCACCACGGGTTTACCCGTGGGTGAATGAGCACGAAGGTGATATACTGTGTAAATGAAAGTATATAAGTATATATCGATTAGAATACCATTTGGTGTGGGTATGCAGATATCGCCGAAGCATCCTAAATCCTGGTTTATGTGAGTATATTAAGAAACTGTTACCGAAGCTTATTAGAAGTATGCCTGGTGTAATGTTAGAAGCGATTGGCTTTGATAATGATCATTTACATATGGTTATGATAATTCCACCGAGATATAGTATAGCATCAGTAATGGGTAGATTAAAAAGCGAAACAGCTTCTGAGCTAAGATCTCGTTTTAAGTGGTTAGCCAAAGTTTATTGGAAAGAAAATATTGTATGGTCACCAGGCTACTTTGTAAGTAGCGTAGGTGTAGATGAAGAAATCATTAGAAAATATGTTGAACATCAAGGTCTTCAGGATTTAGCTCAGATCGAATTAGATCTGTAAAGCATAATAACGTTATGCAGCGGCTTTGCCGCATAAGTACCACGGGTTTACCCGTGGGTATCGACCCTTTACAGACTTTTGTGTAAATTTTTCATAGGCTACCAATCCTATCTTCAAATTTAATCATAAAATGTGC
>NZ_JBGCTX010000065.1:0-13132 GCF_041102755.1 Francisella sp. 19X1-34 | reverse complement strand
TTGCACATTTTATGATTAAATTTGAAGATAGGATTGGTAGCCTATGAAAAATTTACACAAAAGTCTGTAAAGGGTCCTTGTGTTTCCATCAAAGGAGCCATAAATTTCCACCATTTTTGCATTATTTCCGTTTGAGCTATTTCTTGCCAATGAACTTCATTTTTAACTTCAATATAGCCAAATAGCTGGCTAGTTTCGCGACAAAGAAAAATAGAATAATTTTGTCCTCCATGTGCTTTTATGGCATTTTTAAGTTCCGGCCATATCTCACTATGACGTTTTATGTACTCATCGAATGCTTTAGGAAAAACCTTCATTATTATTGCTTTTCTAATCATTTATAATATCCTATCCATCATTAAATTTTATAACAATTTTTAGCATATAAAATTGCTGTAGGGAAATAGTTCTAAGCTAAAATGTAGAGTAAATATTGTAACTTTTAGCAACAGCCTTCCTGATTTATAATTTAATAGGTTGTAAATTTCCTTAAAGGAAGGTAAACAATACTATACATAACTTAGTATAAGAAATATTAAAAATAGCTAAAGACTTTCTTTATTTCTTATACTATAATAATTAATATTATTTTAAGACAAAAAGTGAATGATTGAATATGTCTAAATTATTGATTCTTATAGATGTACAAAAGGGTTTTGATTGCCCTGAAGCAAGGGATTTGATAAAAGAATTTAATAAATGTTTTTTCTCTTTCGATAATGTATGCTTTGCGATGTTTGAAAATAGAAAAAATTCTTTATTTGAAACACAGCTAAAATGGATGGATTTTCAAAATGAGGAAGATAGACAACTTATCGATGGTATGGAAGTCCCTCGAAATACTCATTTTTCTAATCATCATAATTATACTGTTTATAATGATGAGTTGAAAAGTATAATTGAAAAATTAAAACCGACAAAGATTTATTTAGCTGGTTTATTCTCAGATGTATGTTTACTTAAAACTTCTATGGATATGTTCGATGATGGAATAGTACCATATATTATAAGGGATTTAAGTGGTTCCCCTCATGGAAATGCTGCTAATGATGTAGCCTTAGCTACTATGGAAGAAGCATTAGGGGACGGTCAAGTTATACTAGCTAAAGATATTTGATAGCTTAGTAGATTGCTTTTATTTAACAACACATAAGTGAATTGAATTATAATGTCCAAATTATTAATTATTGTAGATATGCAAAAGGGATTTGATTATATAAATCCAAACAGTTTGGCAAAAACTTTTAATAATATTAGCAAAACTTTTGATGACGTTTGTTTTGCTATGTTTGAAAATCAACTAGAATCTCTATTTGAAACTAAATTGAAATGGAAAGATTTTCAGAATGAAGAAGATAAATCTTTAATTAATGATATTGACGTGCCAGAAAAAGCAAAGTTTATCTGGCATTCTACATATACTGTTTATACTAAAGAGCTAAAGGAATTAATCTCGAAACTGAACAATCCAGAGATATATATTGCGGGACTATTTTCTAATGTATGTTTAATCAAATTAGCAATGGATATGTTCGATGATGGAATAGTACCATACATTATAAAAGATTTGAGTAGATCAAATTCTACAGATGGAGTACATGATGTTGCTTTTGCAACTATGAAAATGGCTATAGGTCCAGATAGAATAATAACAACTAAAGAGATTATTTAACATGCATTATATTTATCAGTTACTTGTTGCCTTATTAAAAGATTATCAAACATCTTTAGAAACAGTAGCAGCTATTTGTGGAGTGTTAAGTGTATATTTTTCTTATAAAAGAAATATATTAGTTTATGTGGCTAGTTTTATCTCTTCTATAATTTATGTTTGCTTGCTATATACTTGGCAATTGTTTGGAGATATGTTGCTTAATCTTTATTATTTAATTACTGCTATAATAGGGTTCTATTTATGGATGCGACATCTCGAAGGCGATAGTAAAGTACAAGTATATGTTACTAAAGCAACTAAGCATCAGATTAAAATTTCCATTTATATAGGTGTGGCTACACTTATTGTTACTCCTTTTCTTTATGCTTTACAAAAACAAGTGTCGGTACTTAATTTGCCAGCCTACTCTTATGTTGACTCATTTGTAACAGCAATCTCTTTTGCTGGGATTTATTTATTAATCAAAAGGGTGATAGAAAATTGGTATTTATGGGCATTGGCGGATATTATCTCAGTGCCTTTATTTATATACAAAGGGTATAATATTACAGCTCTTCAATATGCTATATTCTTGGTATTGGTGTATTACGGGTGGAAAGAATGGCTTCGAGACTTTAAGCAAAACAGTTCTGAAAATGAGAAAGTCACAAGTTAACTATCTGATGAGTTATTAATAATTTTAGACCAGAGATTATAAAGCAATAAGTATACTTTTAAAATAAATTATAAGAGTTTTTTGCTGGTGTTTATATTGAGTATTAATATTTTTTATTTTAGTGTATAGCTATTATAGTTTAATAAGACCTTTATGATAACTCAAAATGATATAGCTAATAGGCTTAATATATCTAGAGCAACAGTATATAGAGCGTTGCGAGATGATAGGAATATCAATCCAGAAACTAAAGAAAAGGTTTTAAATTTAATAAAAGAGCTAGGTTATAATAAAAATATAATAGGAAGCTCTTTAGCTAGAAAAAAAAACAAGAAAATATATGCTTTTATTATAAAGTCACATAATGAAAACTATTATGCAGATATTAAAAAAGGTTTGATGAATGGCTATGAAGAGCTTAAAGTCTACAATATTTCAATTAATATTATTGAAACTAATATAAATGAGCCCGAAGAGCAGATTAATCAACTTAGAAAAGTAATAGAGCGAGCATCACCTGATGGGATTATAATAATACCTCAATTAAAGAAAAAAATTGAACGAATAATAGAGTCAAATCCTAAAATAAAATTTATAGCATTAGATGCTGAGATTAATGAAGATATTGTTAGTATTGGTAGTGATTATATCAAAGCAGGTAAAGTTTCTGCTAATATTCTTGCTCCGTTACTTAGAGATAATGAAAAAGTTCTTATTTTAAAAACAAGAAGTGACGAAATATCTTCTAATGACTATTTATTGGGCTTTTATTTGGAAGCAAAAGCTCAAAGCTTAAATATGGTAGGGCCTATTTTTATTGAAAATATTTTAGAAAATATAGACTTAATTATAAGTAAGTATCTTAAAGACGGTGTCATAGCAATCTATAGTAATCGCTATTTATCAAAAGTTATAGAAGCTATAAATAATCGACGACCTGATATTAAGCTATTTGCTGTTACAAGGGGGATGAATGCAGCTATTTATAATCTCATCTCTAAAGGGAAAATACTTGCGACAGTTAGAGAAAATCATACTAGGCAAAGTTATTTAGCTATGAAGAAAATGTTTTTTTTATTACATGAGGATATAGGTAACAATAATGGTGATATACTACATCAAATTGTTGGAGCTAAAATTATTTTTAAATCAAACTTAGAATAGCATCTTCTTTTAAAACTTATAAAACATTTCCATCAATTATTTGTTTTCTAGAAATATAATAAAGTTATATGAAAGTAATTTTTCTTTGGCCTATAAAATATTGCTATGAAAAAGGTTGAAGATAGACTGTTGTTTAAAATAGTATTTATTTAAGATTAATTTTTTCTAAAAAGTTTATGGAAAGCAATTTAAAAAACTTATGGGATGATGAATACGCTAAAAACCTATCGGAGGCTGAGTTACTTCAATATAGATCAAACTTATTAGGTTCTGATCTACGAATTACAAATTATGGTGGTGGGAATACTTCTGCTAAAATTTTACAAGAAGACCCTTTAACTCAGAAAAATGAGAATATCTTATGGGTAAAAGGATCTGGTGGCGATCTTGGGTCAATTAAGCTTGATGGATTTTCAACTTTATATTTAGATAAATTAGAGCAGTTAAAAAAACTTTATCGAGGTTTAGAAAATGAAGATGAAATGGTTGGATACTTGCCTCATTGTACTTTTAATTTAAATCCTCGTGCTGCTAGTATTGATACTCCATTGCATGCGTTTATACCATATACACATGTAGATCATATGCACCCAGATGCTGTTATTTCTATAGCTTGTACTATTAATAGTGAAGAACTCACAGAAAAGATATTTGGTGGAGAGCTTGGTTGGTTGCCTTGGCAGCGTCCTGGATTTGATTTAGGCTTAAAGCTAGAAGAGTTATCTAAAGCACAACCACATTTAAAGGGGATTGTTCTTGAAGGGCATGGATTATTTACCTGGGGGGATACTTCTAAATCGTGCTATTTTAATACTCTTGATATCATACAAAAATCTGCAGATTGGCTAGCTAAGAATAATACTAAACCAGCCTTTGGTGGAGCTAAATATAAGCAAAATCTTTCGATATTAGAGAGAGAAAATATTGTCGCTGCAATTATGCCTTTATTACGGGGTAAAATTACAGGTAATCAGTCCAAGATTGGTCATTATAATAGCTCACAAGAAGTATTAGAATTTGTTAATTCTAAAGATTTAGATAAATTGGCTGCTTTGGGAACATCTTGTCCAGATCACTTTCTACGTACTAAGATATGTCCTTTAGTAATAGATTTTGATCCATCGGACGATTTGGATAAATCTCTAATAAAAACTACCGAAAAATTAGATGCTCAGCTGGATGCATATCGTGAGAATTATCAAGCTTACTATAATCGATGTAAACATGAGAACTCTCCTGCAATGAGAGATCCTAATGCGGTAGTTTATTTAATACCAGGTGTTGGTATGATTACTTTTGCTAAAGATAAAGCAACGGCACGTATTGCGGGAGAATTTTATGTAAATGCAATAAATGTTATTAGAGAGGCTAATGGTGTTAGTGAGTATCAAGGATTAGATGAGCAAGAAGCATTTGATATTGAGTATTGGTTATTAGAAGAAGCAAAATTAAAGCGTATGCCTCCTCCTAAAATACTCTCTGGTAAGATTGCATTTATTACAGGAGGTGCTGGAGGTATTGGTCGTGCAACTGCTGAGCGCCTTTTGAAAGAAGGGGCTTGTGTAGTATTAGCCGATATTGATGAAAATTCACTTAAAAAAGTTCAAGATAGTTTATCTCTAAAGTACGGATATGATCAGGTGAGGTCTGTAGCATGCGATGTTACAAGAGAGTCTGATATTGTCAATGCTAATAAATATGCTGTACAGGAATATGGTGGATTAGATATTTTAGTTTGTAACGCAGGTATTGCTAGCTCATCAGCACTTGAGGATACGACACTTGATATGTGGAACCATAATATGGATATTTTAAGCACAGGATATTTTCTGACAGTAAGAGAAGGCTTTAAAGTGCTTAAAAAACAAAATGTTGGTGGTTCTATTGTATTTATCGCAAGTAAGAATGGCTTAGTAGCATCACCTAATGCATCTGCTTACTGTACTGCTAAAGCAGCTGAGATACAGCTTTCTAGAGCTGTTGCATTAGAAGGTGCGCCACTTGGTATACGTTGTAATGTGGTTAATCCAGATGCTGTGTTAAGAGGATCAAAAATTTGGAGTGGTAAATGGAGAGAAGAGCGTGCTTCAGCTTATCATCTAAAAGATGAAGAGTTAGAAGAACATTATAGAAACCGTAGTTTATTAAAACGTAATGTCTTTCCTGAAGATATTGCGGAGGCAACTTATTTCTTAGTTTCTGACTTATCAGCTAAATCAACTGGAAATATCTTAAATGTAGATGCTGGACACGCACCATCATTTACTAGGTAGTTATATTTTACTTTACTAATTTACTAAAAGGGATTTTTATGAGCAATTTATTTAACCAAGACTTTATCCAAGAGCAAAATAAACCTTTCCTAGAAGATTTGGAACAAAGGTTTAATCAACTAGGAGCTCAGTTGGCCAAACAAAATATTGATATTAATACTATTTTAGAAAAAGCTAAATCATTTTCTATTGCAGTTCCTAGTTGGGGAGTTGGAACTGGAGGGACACGTTTTGCTCGTTTTCCTGGGGTAGCAGAGCCACGTAATATTTTCGAAAAACTTGAAGACTGCAGTGTTATTAACCAGTTAACGCAGTGCACTAGTAAAGTATCTCCACACTTTCCTTGGGATGTTGTTGATGATATGAAAGCTTTAAAAGAATATGCTGATGATTTGGGTCTTGGGTTTGATTCGGTAAACTCCAATACATTTCAAGATTATGATACAACAAACAAAATCTCATATAAATATGGCAGCTTAACTCATACTAGCAAAGATGTAAGAGATGCAGCAGTAGAGTTTAATATAAAGTGTATAGAGTATGGTAAAACATTAGGTAGTGATGCTTTAACAGTTTGGGTAGGTGATGGGTCTAACTTCCCAGGCCAGCAGCATTTTTCGAGGTCTTTATCTCGATATCTAGATAGTGCTAAGCAAATATATCAAGCACTACCTGAAGATTGGCATATACTAATTGAGCATAAAATGTTTGAACCTTCGTTCTATTCTACAGTTATCCAAGATTGGGGGACTAGTATACTTTGTGCTCAAACGTTAGGGGATAAGGCAAAATGTCTGGTTGATTTAGGTCACCATGCACCTAATGTTAATATTGAGATGATTGTATCTCGTTTAGCTCAGTTTAATAAACTGGGAGGATTTCATTTTAATGATAGTAAATATGGTGATGATGATCTAGATAGTGGCTCACTACACCCATATCAGCAATTTTTAATATTTAATGAATTAATAGATTCAGAGTATTTAAATGATAATGCTAATCATCCTAGTTATATGCTTGATCAATCACATAATGTAACAGACCCTATTGAAAGTTTAATGATATCTGCCGATAGTGTTCAAAGATCATATTTACAGGCTCTATTAATTGATCGTGAGGCTTTATACCATTACCAAGAAAATAATGATGCAATTATGGCAAGCCAAACGCTTAAGTCAGCTTTTAATATAGATGTAACACCTATTTTACAAAAAGCTAGATTAGAAAAAAATGGCGCTATCAATTTAGTTCAAACATATAGAGCTAGAAATTATAAAAGCTCTATAGCATCAAAGCGTCCACCATTATCTGCTCAAGCAGGTAGTGGAATTGTTTAATCTTTGAGTGGTCTTTAAACTATGAAGTATTACGCTATTTTAGATATTGGTAAAACACATGTTAAATTTCAAGTGCTTAATGACTTGTATGATACGGTTTTTGATGTAAGTAGAAAAAATAAAATAATACAACAAGAGCCTTATCCTCATACCGATATTGAAAGTATATGGACATGGTTTGTTATTCAGCTAAAGCAAATATCTGCATTATATAATATTTCAGCAATAAATATCTCAGCACATGGAGCAACAGCAGCTGTAGTAGATAGCGATAGTGAATATGGTACTTCAGGGTTATTATTACCGATAATGGACTATGAGTGGGAAGGAGTATGTATTTATGATAAAGAGTATAATCAAATTAGACCAGCTTTTGATGAAACATGTAGTCCTAATTTACCAGCAGGGCTAAATTTAGGTAAACAACTATTCTTTTTGCAGAAAAAATACTCCGAAAAATTAAATAGTAATACTACTATTTTATTATATCCGCAATATTGGTCATGGCGTATGACAGGGAAACTAGTATCTGAGATTACATCATTAGGATGTCATACTGATTTATGGGATATTCAAGCAAATGATTTTTCAAGTCTTGTAAAAAAAATGGGATGGAGAAAGTACTTTGCGAAATTACATAGGGCAAATGAACCTTTGGGCTATGTATCAAAAGAGTTTTCAGATGAAACAGGAATTAGTCAAGAGTGTTTCGTCTTTTCAGGCTTACATGATAGTAATGCAAGTTATCTAAGATATATGGATACTTACGGAAAAGTGAAAGAAACAATTATCTCAACAGGCACTTGGATAGTTAGTTTTTCACCTTATTCATCAGTTGATCAAATTTGTGAAGAGCGTGATACTTTAGTAAATATTGATATCCATGGTAGAGCCATATGTTGTGCTAGATTTATGGGGGGCAGAGAGTTTGAGCAAATATGTAAAATTCTGTCATCATTGCCTAGTGCTAAGGTATCAGAGATAGATATACAGACAATAATTAATCAAAATATTATGGCCTTGCCAAATTTTAGTAAAGGTTGTGGACCATTTCCTAAGAGAGAACCAGAGATTATAGGTGCTCCTACTAATGGTACAGCACTAGCAATTTTATATATTGCATTGATGATTAACTATGAGTTAGAGCTTCTTCAAAGTAAAAACGACGTTATTATAGAAGGAGCTTTTGCTAAGAATTCATTACTTTGTAGAATTATAGCTCAACTTCAAAAAGATATTAAAATTTCTGTTTCTACAGATTTAACTGGAGCCGTATCAGGGGCAGCAAGTTTATGTATTCGTAATAAGACTTCAGATACTTCTCACTTAGTCAAAACATATATTAGTGAACCAACTAGTTTGAATGGGTTATCAGAATACTATTCGCAATGGAAAACAAAAGCATGTGGGTCATAAGGGGTTAAAATGGAAAAAAAGAATAATCTTAAGAAAGCTACTATTGCAATAGTAGCATCTAACTATTTAGAATCAGGAGCAATTGTTGCTGGAGCTGCAGGTTTATCTTTGTGGGTGAATTATCTACATATCAGTGATATTTGGACTGGCTTACTTGGTGCTTTAAGTGCTAATGGTTTTGGGGCAGCAATTGGCGCGCTTTTTAGTGGTTATTTGATTGATCATTTTGGTCGAAAATTTATTTATAAATATGATTTGCTTATATACATGTTAGGTATTTTGTTGATTATGTTTGCTCACTCATTTGCGATGTTGTTAACTGGGTATGTTATTGTTGGTATTTCAGTTGGAGCTTTAATCCCCGCGGGTTGGACCTATATTGCTGAAGAAGCACCTAATGATAAAAGAGCAGCTCAAGTTGGATGGAGTCAGTTTGCCTGGTCAGCGGGACCTGCAATTACATTATTTTTATCAGTTCTAGTAGCACCATTAGGATTACTTGGCAGTCGAATTGTTTTCGCTCATTTATTTGTTATAGCTATAATTACCTGGATATTACAGCAACAGTTAGCTGAATCAAAAATATGGTCAGACCAGCAACTTAAGCAGCAATCTAAAGAAAATCATTTATCTTTTGTTACATCGCTTAGAGAGTTGTTTACATTGATGGTTAATATTAAGGCGTTCTTTTTTCTTATAGGTATTTATTTCTTTTGGAATTTAGTTGCAGGTACAATGGGATATTTTATGCCTTATATATATCAAAAGATAGGTGGACTATCTAATGGGTATGCAAATTTACTTCAAGGAGGCCTATGGATTTTCACTGTTATTTCAACTTATGTAGTTTTTATTAGATTAGGAGATAAAATAAAGCGCAAAGTATTATTCGCTATTAGTTCAGTTATGGGAATCATAGCCTGGGCAATATTAGCTTATGGTGGAATGGGTACAAGTGAGTTAATACTATTTATAGTCTTTTGGGGTATTGCTGCTGGATTTAGTGCTCAAGCATTTTATGCATTATTCGCAAATGAGCTTTTTCATACTAAATATCGCGCACAAGCTCAGGGCTTGATGTTTTGTGTTGTACGAGCAGGAGTAGGATTGATTTCATTTGTAGTTCCTTTAATGATATCTGACTTAGGATTTGAAATATCAGGAACTATAATGATTTTCTTTTTAGCTGTTAGTTTTGTTATAGGAGCTGTTATGATTCCAAAAACAAGAGGGCGTTCACTAAGGTCTTTAGAAAAAGAACGTTATGGAGAATAGTGCATTAATTTCTTTGAAAGAAATAATGTTTAATGATTTAATTAAAAATCTAAGCTAGTAGCTACTAGAAAATTATATTAACATAAGGTGAGTTTCATGATTATTTCCTCTCCATCTGACTATCGTAAAGCAGCTAAAAGAAAACTTCCGCGTTTTCTTTTTGATTATATCGATGGCGGTGCAAATATAGAACAAACATTGCGATCTAATGTGTCAGATTTATCTAAGATTAAACTAAGACAAAGAGTCTTAAAAAATGTTAAGGACTTGAGTCTAAAAACATCTCTATTTGGTCAAGATCTTTCAATGCCAATTATATTGGCTCCTGTGGGACTAAGTGGGATGTATGCACGTAGGGGTGAGATTCAACTGGCTAAAGCGGCTAAAAATAGTGGTATTGATTTAATACAATCTACAGTTTCAGTATGCTCAATTGAGGAAGTAACTTCGACATTAACAGAGCCTGCATGGTTTCAACTTTATGTGCTTAAAGATCGTAACTTTATGAAAAATATGTTACAGCGAGCACAGGATTTAGGTATTACAAAGTTAGTCTTTACTGTAGATATGCCAACACCTGGGACACGATATCGAGATGCACATTCTGGTATGTCAGGTAAGTTTTCTTCTCAAAAAAGAATATTACAAGCTTGTATGCATCCTTCATGGGCTTTTGATGTTGGACTATTTGGTAGGCCTCATGATTTAGGAAATATATCAACATATTTTGGTAGGAAAATAAACCTTAAAGATTATATTGGCTGGTTAACCAAAAATTTTGATCCTTCGATTTGTTGGGATGATTTGGAATGGATAAGAGATTTTTGGAAAGGATCATTAATTATAAAAGGAATCTTAGATCCTGAAGATGCAAAAAGTGCTGTGAAGATAGGTGCTGATGGGATTGTTGTTTCAAACCATGGAGGTCGTCAGCTTGATGGAGTGGCTTCATCAGTAGAAGCTTTACCAAAGATAGCTGATACTATAGGAGATGACTTGACAATATTAGTAGATTCTGGAGTACGTTCAGGTTTAGATGTGGTGCGTATGTTAGCATTAGGAGCAAAAGGGGTATTACTTGGACGTTCTGCAACTTATGCTTTAGCTGCAAAAGGTCAATCTGGCGTTGAGAATTTGTTAAATATATATGCTCAAGAAATGAAGGTTGCAATGACTCTAACAGGAGTAACTAATATTAACCAATTAAATAGAGAAAATTTAGATATATAAAACATTTATTTAATATAAAAAATATTCACAAGAGTTTCTTTAATCAAAAAGTTTTTGCTATAGTAAATATATCAATTAATAGAACTATATGCTTTTAATGAAAAAAATATTTGTAGTATTTTTGTCTGTGATAATGTTATTACCTAGTTTATCAATTATTGCAGCACCTGTACCTAGTGGTTATGATTTTATTCCTATTCAAGAGGAAATGCAGATTGCTCAACCTGTTGTACAGAAACATGGAATGGTTTCATCACAAGAAGCTCTAGCTAGTGTAGTTGGGCTGCAAATACTCAAACAAGGTGGTAATGCTGTAGATGCTGCTGTTGCTGTTGGTTTTGCTCTAGCTGTTACATTACCAAGAGCAGGCAATCTTGGGGGTGGAGGCTTTATGCTAATACACTTAAAAGATAAGCATAAAAATATAGCAATAAATTATCGTGAAAAAGCTCCTTCTAAGGCTACTAAAGATATGTTTCTTAATAAAAAAGGAGAGGTGGATTATAGTAAAGTCTCTGGATCTTATAGTGCGTCAGGAGTTCCAGGTACAGTGGCAGGGTTAATTGATGCACAGCAGAAATATGGTAAATTAACACTTGCTCAAGTAATCGCCCCAGCTATTAAATTAGCAAAATATGGTATTCCAGTGAGCTATGATTTACATCAATCATTAGCAACTGCTAGACCATGGTTGAAAAAGTCTCCTGATGCAATGAGAATTTTCTATAAGAAAAACGGCTCTGCATACAAAGTTGGAGAGACACTAAAACAGCCAGAGCTTGCTCATAGTTTAGAGTTAATTGCAAAGCATGGTAAAAAAGCTTTTTATGAAGGAGAAATAGCTCATAAAATAGCCAAAAGTATGGCAAAAAATGGTGGCTTGATTACTTTAAAAGATCTTAAAAACTATAATGTTGAAGAGATGAAACCAGTTAAGGGCACGTATAGAGGTTATACTATCTATTCTATGCCTCCTCCAAGCTCTGGAGGAGTAGTTTTGATTGAGCTTCTAAATATATTAGAAAACTTCCCATTAGCTGATTATGGTAATAATAGTGCCAAAACTATAAACCTTATGAGTAATGCTATGAGCTATGCTTATAATGATCGTAATGCAGATCTTGGTGATCCAGACTTTGTAAAAATGGATTTAGCTAAGTTTTTATCTAAAAAATATGCTAAGCAGATAGCTAAGAAAATAGATACAGATAAACATATTCCTAGTAAAGATATTAGCACGGTTGATCCTGATGATCATGAAAAATTACAAACTACACAATTTAGTGTTATAGATAAAGATGGCAATATGGTTTCAAATACTTATACATTAAATTACTCTTATGGTAGCGGTATTATCGCACCAGGCACAGGCATATTCTTAAATAATGAAATGGATGATTTTGCAGCTAAAGTTGGAGTAGCTAACGTATTTGGACTGGTGCAAGGTGAAGCTAATACTGTAGCTCCTAATAAGCGACCTTTAAGCTCAATGACGCCAACTATAGTATTGGATAAAAAGGGTAATCCATTCTTAGCCACTGGCTCACCTGGAGGTAGTCGTATCATCACAACAGTCCTTCAAGTAATTCTAAATCTAGTTGATTATAATATAAATCTACAATCAGCAGTTAATAACCCTCGCATACATAGTCAACTATGGCCAGAAGAGTTAGGTGTGGAACAGGGAATATCTGTAGATACAATTAATTTACTTAAAAAAATGGGTAATAATGTTGTGCCATATGCTGCTATGGGCGCTGCTGAATCGGTAGGCTCTGATGGTGAATATGTATATGGTGCTGCAGATCCACGTCGAGCAAGTGCTTTGGCTATAGGGTATTAAAAATATTGATTATTTTTTTATATAACATTTAAAAATTATTGGCCAAGTTACTGTATATACCTTAGAAAGTTCACCCCAAGATTGTTTAAACTTATCATAAAACCCAAATTCTATTATAACCTCAGTTCGATAATTACTTCATGTCTAAATATTTATAATTATTGATTTTAATTGGAGAAATAATAAACGGGTCTTTACAGATAATTGTGTAAATTTTAATTAGGTTATATATTTTAAATATAACAATAAGGGATTTACAGAATG
>NZ_JBGCTX010000064.1:0-13281 GCF_041102755.1 Francisella sp. 19X1-34 | reverse complement strand
ATTCTGTAAATCCCTTATTGTTATATTTAAAATATATAACCTAATTAAAATTTACACAATTATCTGTAAAGACCCATAGTGGTTGCAAAAATATAACTGTTTTTATTCGGAAGGAGTTCTTTTATCATTTTTTTAAATTTTTATAGTTGAGATTTTATCTATATAGTCACTTATATCTGCTCTAATCCCTGATACTCCAATAATTCTGCCACCATCATATATTGGTTGTCTTAATATGAAGTATGCTCTTGTCACTCCTTTTTTATCTGTGAAAATATCAATAGGATTAATCTCTTTGTTAGAGATTATATCTTGATCTTTTTTACGATATATAGCACCTAGATCAGCTCCAAAAATTTCTAAGTCATCAAAACCAATGAAATCCTCAGGAGATAAATCTGCTAGAGCAGCAGCCTTGTGATTTATATAAATATACTTTCCATTGATATCTTTAATAAAAAAAGGCGACTTTTGTTGCATTATTACTTTATCAAGTAAGATTTGTTTATCATTTGCTGTAATCATATTTTTGTCTATTCAGGTTAAACAATTTTATTGAATATTATCATTTTTTAAACTATAACGCAATGCTTCATATTTGTGTAGATAAAAAATAAATAATATATACATGATTAATAGTTTGTTATTGTTTGATATCAAATATAAGAGACCTATTAGTTTTCACCTAATTTTAAGAAAAAATTTTCTGTTGAAGTTTAAAGTTTTATAAATATAGGCTAGTAGAGATCACTATAAAATATAAGGATTAGTGAGCTTGATATTTTATTACATATTCTAATAACACAGTTGATAATTAAGATGATTTTGTAGGTAATAGTTGAAATATAAAGCAATGCTTCATATTATTATAAATAAAAACTAAAATTATGATGCTAGAAAAATTTACAAATCTTAGTCAACAGTGGAGAAGAATTAATGCATTATGGTATAAAGTCTTTATGAATTTTCTTAATGAAACAAGTTTTACATATACAGAAGCTATTGTATTGCTTGCTACGTTATCATTAAATAAGCCTTCGAAATCTGATATTTCTAATTATATGAGATGTGAGCCTCAAAGTATTACTAGAGCTATTAATAGCTTAGTATCTAAAGGTTTGTTACAACGTAATGTTGATTCACAAGATAAAAGAGTTGTTCGTTTTGATCTAACACCACCAGGAAGAGAATTTTCGATTAAGACTCAAGAATTTATAAATACAAATTGGCAAAAATCATTAGGGCATATGGATAATGCTGATTTAAGTGCTTTTACTAATTATCTTGATGAGATGATTAATAATTTAGATCATTTAGTGAAAACTAATGAAATAGAGAGCCAAACAAATAAATAAAAAGGGTGAATAAAATGGCTAGAATTATATTAAAAAATGCCAATGTCTTTAATGGTAAGGATAATCAAGTCAATAATTATCGTTATATCTATATAGATAATAATAAAATTAAAGCATTAACTAATGAAGAAATTTGTAATTTTGAACCAGAATTTAGTATAGATTTAAAAAATAAATTTCTTATGCCTGGGCTTATAGATGCTCATGTGCATCTATCTTCTGCAGCAGCTGTAGATCTAGCAAATGATAATATATCTAGTGATTTCATGGCTATAGAATCATTACAAGCAGGAGAAGAATCTCTAAAAAGGGGATTTACAACGCTACGAGATGCTGGTGGTGCTGGCTTTGGAATTGCCCAAGCTTTTGAAAAAAGAAAATCACGTACTCCAAGATTGTTTTATAGTGGTAAGGCATTAAGTGCAACTGGAGGGCATGGAGATTTTAGAGGAACTAGTGAGTCTAAAATTTGCTCTTGTCAGCTAAGTGGTTCAAATATCTCTACAATTTGCGATGGAGTACCGGAAGTACTAAAAGCTACTAGAGAGCAACTTAGAGAAGGGGCAACGCAAATTAAAATTATGGCTGCTGGAGGTATCGCCTCTCCAACAGATAAAATTACTAATTTACAGTTTTCAGATGATGAAATATTAGCTATTGTTGATGAAGCTAAGCGTAATGGTACCTATGTTATGGCACATGCTTATACTCCAGAGGCATTAATGCGTTGTGTTAGGTTAGGTGTGAGATCTTTAGAGCATGCAAATCTTCTTGACGAAGAGGCAGCTAAAGTTATTGTTGAAAATGATGCATTTATTGTACCAACACTTGCGATATATGAGGCTTTTTATGATCATGGTAAAGAGTTCAATACTCCTGATTATGTTTTAAACAAACTTGGAGGGGTTCGTTCAAGTGGAATTAGTGCACTTAAGATTGCCCATGAAAATAATGTTAATATCGGATTTGGTACAGATCTATTAGGTGGATTAATGAAATATCAAAATACTGAATTTAAGATTAGATCTCAAGTTGAGACACCATTTCAAACTCTTCATTCCGCTACATATAAAAATGCTGAGTTACTTAATATGACAGATAAGTTAGGAATTGTTAAACCAGATGCTTATGCTGATCTTCTTGTGCTTGAGAGAAATCCTTTAGAAGATATTGAAGTGCTAACAAATCCAGAAGAAAATATAAAACTTATAATTAAAGATGGAAGCTTAGTATTAAATAAATTAGATGCTATTGAGAATTAATCTAAAGTAAGAATGTTATCAGAATCTGATTCACCAGCCTTTTTAGGATTAGCTGTTTCATCATCTTCACCTTCATTTACATTAATTCCGTAGCCAAACTCACGAGCATATATTCCTTGTTCTGTTTCCTTAGAAAATACTTCTAAAACAGATTCCATAGGAATATTTACAGACATAGGTTCACCATCAAAAGTAGCTTCGAATGTTATATGGTTATCATCTATATTAAGATTTTGGATTGCTTGTGGAGATAAATCTAACAGTATTTTTTTATCTTCATCTATATAGTTTGTTGGAACTACTACATCTTCATACTCTGTATCAATAAGTATATATGGAGTAAAACCATGATCAACTAACCAATTGTATGTTGCCTTAACTATATAGGCTCTAAGCATCGCCATATTAAGCTCCTTCTACTTTGATTGTTTTGATAAAACTAGGCTCACTAAGTAAGTCTTTAATTTCCTTGATAATATTTTTATCTTTTGTAGGAATAGAGATCTTTAACTTAATAAAGTAATAAAAAACAAATGTTATTATTAGAGACAAAACATTTATATTTTGAGCATCTGGGTTGCTCTCAGCATTTACTTCTCTCTCATTAACAATTGTTCTATATGTGTTAATCAAATCTTTTTGCATTACTTTTTTTATTTGTTCTGCATCTTCTTCATTTAAATAAGGATCTTGCAGAGCAGTAATGTTTTGTAGAAATGTTTTATTAACGTGTTCTAATAGAATTCTCGCATTTGCTCGCTGTTTTGGAAAAACAGGAAACATAGGAGGGAAGGGGTATAAGTCTTCAATAGCCTCTATAATTACATTAAGCCTATATACAGCAAAGTCTTCTGTCGTTAATGTAGGGATATTCCCATTTGGTGTAATGATATTTAGTTCTTCTAAATGTTTTGAATTATTTTGATCTTCAACATCTACAATTTTTGCATTAGCACCTTTGATAGATAGTATCATGCGTACTATGTCGCTATAGATATCATCCTTTTTTGTGTATAAAACCAAGGTTTTATCCTCCTAGTGATAAAATAAAAAGAATAATAAAGAGTGTAATATAAAAAAGATATATTAACGCTTAGAGAATTGTCTTCTTCTACGAGCTTTTCTAAGACCAGGTTTTTTACGCTCAACTTTACGAGGATCACGAGTTACAAAACCTGCTTCACGAAGAGCTGGCTTAAGATCTTCATCATACTCGATAAGAGCTCTAGTAACACCAAGACGGATAGCACCAGCTTGACCAGTAGTTCCACCACCTTTTACAGTTACTTTAAAATCAAAGCTGTCTGTATTGTTAGTTAGTTCTAGAGGCTGCTTAACAACCATGCAATCTGTTTCACGACATAGGTATTGCTCTAATGGAAGACCATTAACGATGAATTGACCAGTACCCTTTTTCATAAATACACGAGCTACAGAACTTTTACGACGACCTGTACCATAATTATATTCTGACATTTTTACCATCCTTTATTAAATATTGTGAGCTTGAGGTTGTTGAGCTGTATGTGGGTGATTTTCACCTGCATAAACTTTTAACTTTTTGAACATTGCACGACCTAGTGGAGTTCTAGGAAGCATACCTTTTACAGCTTTTTCAATAGCTCTTTCTGGATGAGTTGCTATTAGCTTCTCAAAAGATACTGATTTGATACCGCCAATATAGCCTGTGTGGTGGTGGTAAATTTTACCTTTTCTTTTGTTACCAGTTACAGTTACTTTCTCAGCATTTACGATAACAACGTAATCACCAGTATCCATATGAGGAGTATATTCTGGCTTGTTTTTACCTCTTAGGATCATTGCTACTTCTGTAGCTAGACGACCTAAAGTTTTATCTGTAGCATCAATCAAAAGCCATTCTCTTTTGATATTTGATGGTTTTGCAGTAAACGTTTTCATCTTTTTTCCTTTATTTATTGTTGTCAATTACTCAGTTTTTGCAAAAAATTCTTAATTTTGCGAGTAATATAGCTCGCGCTACTTTAAAAATTTAAGCAGTCTATATGATACATTTTCTATGGTAGATAAGCAAATGATTTATAAAATATTTTTATTTACCTTCTTCCATTTTACTGATTGTCGCGTGACTGAAAGTTTCTATCTTAGCTTTTTGGTATTGCTTAGAATTTGGGAGCTAATTGGACTGAATTTAAAATACTACTCTAGAAACCATTAATATCAATGCCAAAATAGAATCTTCTCTTAAACTCCTCTTGTGCTAAGATAGAAAAATCGCATAGTCCAATATATTTAAGTAGATCTTTATATGATAAGTAACTACCTGACTGAATTGTTGACGCTATTAAAATTCGCATATTTTGACACTTTCGAATGTAATTTAGGCAGATTCTGCCCGAATTGGTCTCGTGAGATATGTAGTGGGTGTTTCTTATAATCAAAGCGTTTGTGATGATATCTTTTAAAAAACTTTCGTATTCATCTATATTTAGTTCATAAAAACTTTGAAGCTTTATTTGTAATGAGTCAAATACTTTAGTTTTACGGCTTGTTTTAAAAAATCTACTCATCCCAGATCGACATTCACGAATTAGCCCGAGTAATTCTAATTTTCCATTTGGTATAAATGGTTTACGTATCAGTTGGCTTTTGACTCTTTGCATTTTCTTATGAGTATCAACAGCTTTAAAAAAATATGAAAAAAGCTTACGACTAAACCTATTAATAGATTTTGCTTTTACATTCTTAAAAGAAAATCTATACTCAGGATGAAATTGAACACCGAGAACAAAACCTTGACAAGCATTCTCAAAAGCTTTTATAATTCCATCATGTTCAATTGCTAACTTTAGTAATTCAGGTAAAGCATTAGGGTCAACCGCCTGATGATGAAAAGATCTTGCGCTAAAAGAGGAAATGCTTTTTGATGAAAAATCGGTTGCTGCGGACATGAAGACACCCTTATTAACAGGCAAAATATCTCTTTGCGTGACATTATGTTGTCCTTCAACCTCAATTAATGATCCTCCAAAAAATATATTTAGAAGTTGGCAACCTCTACAAATTCCTAACATAGGTTTGCCAGCTCTATAGCAAAAATTAATTATAAATAACTCTAATATAGTTCTGAATAAGTATTCATTCCTATATATTTTCTTTTCATTAAGAGTCATTTTTCTGCCATATAACCAAGGTTCAATATTCTCTCCTCCAGGTATAATATAACTATTAATATTGTCAGCATATTTTTTAGCAAGTGCTCTTACTAAATTAATGTTATTAGCTTCCAAATTTAGAATTTTCTCAACGCAGTTCATGGCAGAGTTTTTAAAAACTTCGCATTCATAATGTAAACCAGTTATACTAATATTTCTACCGATATATTCGCGACTATAATCAATCGCACGCCATACATTTCCGTACTCTTGAATAGTTTGTCTAACCATATTGCCTGTCCATGGAGTATGACTATAGTCCCAAGAAGTTCCTATAATACTTGACATAAAGTTCTCCCTTTATATTTTTGTATACGAAAATCAAATTACCATAGTGATAGTAGTTAGTAGATGTAACAGAAATATTACAATTTTGTAAAACTTTGTTGCTAAAACGAAAGGGAAGTTTATAGCTAGTTATGAAATTAATCTATTAACTTCTTTATTTGACCTTCTAATACAATTTTCAATAGCTATACGATCAAAAAAGTTTCCAGTGATATATATATTAGGTACTTGTGAAAGTTCTTTTTCTAAATCTTGTAGGAAAATATTGTGATTGCGATGATAGCAGGGTAATAAGTTAGTTTTTTGATATGAGTGTAGGATATCAGATTGATCTATCTTTAGAAGCTTAGTTATTTTATCGATTAGCTCTTTCATAGATGCTCTGGAATGACAATGAAAAACTATAGCTCTATAGTTAGGGTGATCAATAACATCTCTAGAAACAGCAGAAAAGAAAAATTGCTCTTTACCAATTAAGCCGGCTAAGTTCTTAACATGGTTAATTCTATTTTTATCAATGACTATCCCAATGCTCTTAAGTTCAGACATTGTTGGTGAATATTTATGCTTGGCTATATTGGGTAATATATCAATCAATAGCTCTTTTGTGGTATTCCATGGGGCTGCTAAACAAACTCTTTGAGCAGTATAACTAGCTTTATCTGTAGTAATTAACCATTGATTATCTTCAGAGTACGAAATCTTTAAAACATTACCTCTAACAGAATTTATTTGAGAATTTTCTATTATGCTTGAGAGGCCATTTTTTAATGTAAAGCTTCGTGGGATACTAGTATCTCTATCGTACTTTTTAAAAAGGTATTCCATTGGGAAGTCTTGACTGTCTTGTGAAAGTACAGCGTTAAAACAATATTTTAATGTATTATCATAATTGTCTTTGCCAAAAAGCTTTGAAGCATATTCTTTTACTGTTTTATCATTTTTAGATATTTTTCTATGCTTAATATAATTATACGCAAGGCTAAAGAAGTTTAAGTTTTTAAAAATACTTTCAACCTGATTGTTTGGTTTAACTAATAAAAAAGGCAATTTGTTGCGTGTAATAATATCATCTAAAAGGTTATTGGTTTTTATAAAA
This sequence comes from Francisella sp. 19X1-34, assembly GCF_041102755.1. Taxonomy (NCBI): domain Bacteria; kingdom Pseudomonadati; phylum Pseudomonadota; class Gammaproteobacteria; order Thiotrichales; family Francisellaceae; genus Francisella; species Francisella sp. 19X1-34. The sequence goes on along the minus strand of NZ_JBGCTX010000064.1, from coordinate 6,083 downwards.
TCTATAGTATCAGAGTAAGAGTTGTATATTGTGTGAGCTCCCATCTCAAACCAGAATTCTTCATAATTTTGAGTGTCAATACAGCCGCCATTTCTATCTTTTTCAATAATTAGATTTTCAATACCTACCTCATTTAACTTTTGGGAAAAACTAATTCCTGATATTCCACCACCTATAATTATTGTATTGACATTACTCATTTGGCAATAAAATCCATAGTTTACCTTTATTGTTCATGTGACCTGCATTAAACTCTGCTTGCTTACCATGACCCCAAAAAACATCGCCACGAATAGCGCCACGAATAGCGCCACCAGTATCTTGAGCAATCATTAGCCTATCAAGGGGAACAGTTTCCTTATGGTTTTTCTTATAATAATTGGTCTCTAACCATAGAGGAACTCCGTAAGGGTAGTATATGTGATCAATAGCTAAAGAATAACCTGGTGTGAGTTCAACATCCTGAGCACCTACAGCATTTTTGTACTCGATATATCTAAAAAAGACAAATGACGGATCATAATTTAGTACTTCATCCATTTTGTCTTTATGATTATTAAGCCATTCTTTTATTGATTGCATAGACATCTCTTTTACTGACATATAATTATGTTCAAGTAGATATCTACCTATTGGTCTATAAGGGTGACCATTTTGACTGTCATAACCAAGAAGTATATCTCCACTACTAGTTTCTATTCTACCAGAACCTTGAATTTGTAAGAAAGTACGATCAATTTTTGATTTAACCCAAACTAGTACATCTTTATTAGTAAACAAGTTACCATCAGATATTTGTGCCCTTGAATAGTATGGCACTAATTTGCCATCTTTATCATAGGTGCCATAAGAGTAGCTATCATCGCCATTTGATTTTTTGACTAGATTATTTGGTGTTCTATAAATTGGCACATCGTACTGTAATGTTTTTACTAAACTACCTTTCATTGTTGGTTCGTAATAACCTGTAAATAAGCCAGTATTTTTGTTTTTAGCTTTGAGAGTTATTTGATATGGGGTGAAATTATCTTCGAAAAACAGTCTTGCTTGTTTAACTTTTTTAAAGTTTGCTTTCTCTACTTTGTTACAGATATTAAACCAACCTTTGTATTCAGGTTTTTTATCTTCAAGTATTTTGCTACATGATAATTTTAGAGCATTGAAAGATTTTAGTTGGTTAGCATTATTCCAGTTATTTAGATTTTTAAAGGTAGATTGCTCATATTTGACTTTATCTGAATATTTGTCTGTAAGTAGGTCTGAAACATTTATTTTCGTTTTCTTTTGTTTTTTTACTATAGGTTTTTTAGTTATAGTTATTTTTGCTGGTTTTTCTTTAATAACTTCTTTATTAGCAACATTTGCGCAGCTTGATATAACCAAAGTAAGTAAGATAATATTTATTTTTTTTAAAGTTTTCATTGTTTGTTTAATACTCATATTAAAAAAAACACCAATAATTTCTTGAAAATAACGAAATAATCACAATCTATAAAACATCTAACAAATTGTAGTATTAACAGAACTAAAAGTAAAAGGTTGTTTTATGAGTAAAGATGAAAAAAGTAATGTAGAAGATAAAAACCTAAATAATGAAGCAGAAGTACAAGAAGAAGCTTCTACTAATGCTGTTGAGGAGTTATCTGTAGAAGAGCAGCTAGAAAGATCAAAAGATACCATAAAAGAACTTGAAGAAACTTGTGATGCTATGAAAGATGAAGCTCTAAGAGCCAGAGCAGAGATGGAAAATGTTCGTAGAAGAGCAGAAAAAGAAGTTTCTAATGCACGTAAATTTGGTGTAGAGAAATTTGTTAAAGAGCTTCTACCTATAACAGATAGTATTGATCAAGCTTTAAAACATGAGGTCAAACTTGAAGAAGCTATAGCTATGAAAGAAGGTATTGAGCTTACAGCTAAAATGCTTTTTGATATCTTAAAAAATAATGGTTTAGAAGAACTTGATCCAAAAGGAGAAAAGTTTGACCCAAATATTCATGAGGCTATGGCTATGATACCTAACCCTGAGTTTGAAGATAATACTGTTTTTGAAGTCTTCCAAAAAGGATATCTGTTAAATGGCCGTGTAGTTAGAGCGGCAAAAGTTGTTGTTGTAAAAAATTAAAAAAGTTCTTGAAAAAAAATAAACTACATCCATCTATTAGCTAGATGGTTTTAAAAATTACTGAATTTTAAAATAAATAAATTATAAAACAGGAGAAACAAATGGGAAAAATAATAGGAATAGATTTAGGAACTACTAACTCTTGTCTTGCTATCATGGATGGTAAGAATGCTAAAGTTATAGAAAATGCTGAAGGTCACAGAACTACTCCTTCAGTAGTTGCATATGCTGACGGTGGTGAGATCTTAGTAGGTCAATCAGCAAAAAGACAAGCTGTAACAAACCCTGATAACACTTTCTTTGCTATCAAAAGACTTATTGGTCGTAAATATGATGATAAAGCAGTACAAGATGATATCAAAAAGAAAGTTCCTTATGCTGTAGTTAAAGCAGATAACGGTGATGCTTGGGTTGCTACTAAAGAAGGTAAAAAAATGGCTCCACCTCAAGTATCTGCTGAGATCTTAAGAAAAATGAAAAAAACAGCAGAAGAGTTTTTAGGTGAGACAGTTTCTGAAGCTGTAATTACAGTACCTGCTTACTTTAACGATAGCCAAAGACAAGCTACAAAAGATGCTGGTAAAATTGCTGGCCTTGATGTTAAAAGAATCATCAACGAGCCAACAGCTGCTGCATTAGCATATGGTGTTGATTCTAAAAAAGGTGAGCAAACTGTAGCTGTTTATGACTTAGGTGGTGGTACATTTGATATCTCAATTATTGAAATTGCTGATGTTGATGGCGATAACCAAATCGAAGTACTATCAACAAATGGTGATACTTTCTTAGGTGGTGAAGATTTTGATTTAGCTTTAATGGACTACTTAATTGATGAGTTCAAAAAAGAGCAAGGTATCGATCTTCATAACGATAAGTTGGCTCTTCAAAGAGTTAGAGAAGCTGCAGAAAAAGCTAAAGTAGAATTATCATCTGCTAGCCAAACAGATGTAAACTTACCATATGTTACAGCTGATGCTACAGGACCTAAACATTTAAATATCAAAATAACTAGAGCTAAGTTTGAGTCTTTAGTTGGTGATTTAGTGGCTAGATCTTTAGAGCCTTGTAAAAAAGCTTTAGAAGATGCGGGCTTAAGCAAATCTGATATTACAGAAGTACTATTAGTAGGTGGACAAACTCGTATGCCTCTAGTACAGGAGAAAGTAAAAGAGTTCTTTGGTAAAGAGCCACGTAAAGATGTAAACCCTGATGAAGCTGTAGCAGTTGGCGCAGCTATCCAAGGTGGTGTACTTTCTGGCGATGTTAAAGATGTACTTTTACTTGATGTAACTCCTTTGTCTGTAGGTATTGAGACTATGGGTGGTGTGATGACTAAGCTTATTGAGAGAAATACAACTATCCCAACTAAGAAGTCACAGGTATTTTCTACAGCTGAAGATAACCAGCCTGCAGTAACTATCCATGTACTTCAAGGTGAACGTGAAATGGCTTCAGCTAACAAATCTTTAGGTAGATTTGACTTGGCAGATATCCCACCAGCACCACGTGGTATGCCACAAATTGAAGTAACATTTGATGTAGATGCCAATGGTATAATGAATGTATCTGCTAAAGATAAAGCTACAGGTAAAGAGCAAAATATTGTGATTAAATCTTGTGGTGGTATATCTGAAGATGAAATCGAGAAAATGGTACAAGATGCAGAAGCTAATGCTGAAGCAGATAAGAAGTTCCATGATCTTGTAGGTGCTAGAAACACTGCAGATAACTTGATCCATAGCTCAAGAAAAGCAATTAGTGAGTTAGGTGATAAAGTAACAGCTGAAGAAAAGGATAAGATCGAAGAAGCTTGTAAAGATCTAGAGTCTGTTGTTAAAGGCGATGATAAAGATGCTATCGAAGCTAAAACTAAAACTTTAGAAGAAGCTTTTGCTCCAATAGCTCAGAAAGCATATGCTGATCAAGCTCAAGCAGCGGGTGCCCAAGGTGGAGCTCAAGCTGAAGAGCCTAAAAAAGATGAAGATGTCGTTGATGCTGATTTTGAAGATGTTGAAGACGAGAAAAAATAAATAATTCTTTAAAGTAGTCACTGGAGTGTGGTTTATCCACACTTATCTTTTTGTTATAATTACACGTTCCAAAATTTTAGGTTAATTAAAATGCAACAGAAATGTTACTATGAAATTCTAAATGTATCAAAGACAGCTTCCGGCGTTGAAATCAAAAGAGCTTATAGAAAGCTTGCAATGAAATATCATCCTGATCGTAACCCTGAGAATAAAGAAGCTGAACTTAAATTTAAAGAAGTCTCAGAAGCTTATGAGATATTAAGTGATGATCAAAAAAGATCAAGATATGATCAATTTGGCCATGCAGGCGTAAATCAACAGGGTGGTGCTGGAGCAGGTGCTGGCGGATTTGGTGGTTTTGAAGATATTTTTGATACTTTCTTTGGTGGAGGAGCTTCTCGTGGAGGTGCTGGTAGGTCTAGAGCATCTAGAGGTAGTGATCTGGAGTATACTTTAGAGATATCCTTAGAAGAGGCTTTCTTTGGTATTGAAAAAGAGATAACTATACCAAGAATGGCAGCTTGTGATACTTGCGAAGGTACTGGTTCAAAATCTAAAAGTAAGACAACTTGTCATGCTTGTCACGGTCAAGGTACAATTAGAAGACAACAAGGCTTTTTTGCTTTTGAACAAACTTGTCCGGCTTGTAACGGTTCTGGATCTAATATCTCAGACCCATGTGATGCATGCTATGGAAATGGTAAGGTTAAGAAGCAAAAAACTCTAAAAGTTAAAATACCAGAAGGTGTTGATAACGGAGATAGAATTAGACTTCATGGTGAAGGAGATTCTGGCTCTAATGGAAGCATGAATGGTGACCTTTATGTTCAGATTCTAATTAAAGATCATAAAATCTTTGAAAGAAGAGAAATGAATCTTTACTGTGAAATGCCGATAAGCTTTACTAAAGCATGCCTTGGTGGTGAGATCAAAGTTCCTACCTTAGATGGTGAAGTAACTCTAAAAGTGATACCTGAAACTCAAACTGGTAAAGTTTTTCGTTTAAGAGAAAAAGGTATGAAGTCTTTAAGAGGTCATAGAAGAGGTGATTTACTTTGTAAAGTTGTTGTAGAGACACCTGTAAATTTAAATGCTGAGCAGAAAGAACTTTTAGGAAAGTTTGCTGATAGTTTAGGTGAAGACTATCAAAGTAAACACTCTCCAAAAAGTAAATCTTGGTTTGATAATATGAAAGATTATGCTAAGAGCTTTTTTGAATAACTTCTCCTAATCTTTTTTATCTTTATAATTATTTCTGAGACAATAACATTCTTCATTACCTTTTAGAAAACCTAAACGTTTTATTAGTGCTATAGATGCTATATTGCTTTTATCTATAGATGCTTTTATTTCTATAACTTTATAAGTTTTAAATAACTCAGTTATAATACAACTTACAGCTTCTGTTGCAATTCCCTTTCTCCAGTAAGCTGGAAAAATAACATATCCTAAAATAGCTGTTTTCTCTGAAATAGGTATAGTTGCTTGAATATAGCCTATATATTCTGCTGATTTCTTACATCTGATTATCCAGTTTAGCCAAATATATTTATGATCAGGAGATATTTGTTTTTTTCGTTGCTTATATTTGATTTTTAAATTATTTAAAGAGGATGGAGGGGAGTCATCTATATATTGATATATTTCTTTGTTCTGTAGTAAATCAAACATCTTATTTGCATGTTCTTTTTTGAGAGGTTCTAGTTCAAATCTATCAGTTAGTAAAGGTGTTTTATTTGTCATTTAGAAAATAATAAGTTTCTCTTAGGCTTATCTTATTAGAGTAAGAACTATATTTATACTATAATCAGCAGCTTTCTTTGATATTAAATATAGGCAAGTTAAATAAAAAGATATTAGGTTCTGTGCACAAAAAATATAAATTAGATTGAAAATAGCTAAACCGTTGTTATTTAAAAGTTGAAAGGCAG